>JAUYGP010000094.1 GCA_030690515.1 Giesbergeria sp. | reverse complement strand
TTTCGGAAGCATCGTATTCAATCTATCTCTGTCATTTTCCAGTCATTCTCTGGGTTCATCACAGTTTAGGATACGAATCCCTGCGCGGCGTAGTTGTTTCGGCATTAATTACCATCACGATTTCATTGTTCAGTTATATTTTCATTGAGAAACCAGGAATGCGTTTTGGCAGGCTGATATCTGAAAACAACAAATTACAGCCAGCCAATAATATAAATTAAAACGCATCAGGAACGAGAGTTCCTAAGGATGGCCTGCATAACCCTCGCGTGTCGGTGGTATTGCGGATCGCCCGAGGCCGCACTGCCACCGACCGCAGGGAGTGAATGCTCTCTCCCTAAATTTTGGTGCATTCCCTTCCCCCAAGCACCCCATGATCACTCTCAAAAACGTCACCTTGCGCCGCGGCGCCAAAGTGCTGCTTGACCGCGTCAACGCCACCATCTACCCTGGAGAGCACGTCGGCCTTGTCGGCCGCACCGGGGCCGGAAAGTCCAGCCTGTTCGCCCTGTTCAACGGTGGCCTGCATGAGGATGGGGGCGATTTCTTCATCCCAACGCAGTGGCGCATGTCTCAGGTGGCGCAGAACATGCCCGAGACGGACGAGCCCGCAACCGACTTTGTCGTCGCTGGCGACACGCGGCTGATGGAAATGCAGGCGCAGCTTGTAGCGGCCGAAGCGGCGGACGACGGCATGGCCATTGCGCACGCCTATACCGATCTGCATGACGCTGGCGCCCACGACGCCGTGCCACGCGCACAGGCACTCATCCTGGGCTTGGGCTTCAAGGTGTCTGAGCTGGACAAACCCGTCAACAGCTTCTCGGGCGGCTGGCGCATGCGCTTGCAACTGGCCCGTGCGCTGATGTGCCCGAGCGATCTGCTGCTGCTGGACGAGCCCACCAACCACTTGGACCTGGATGCCCTGGTGTGGCTGGAAGCCTGGCTCAAGCGCTACGAAGGCACGATGATTGTCATCAGCCACGACCGCGAGTTTCTGGACGCCGTGACCAATGTGACCATGCACATCGACCACGCGCAATTGACGCGCTACGGCGGTAACTACAGCAAATTTGAAGACTTGCGCGCCGAGCAGCTCGAGTTGCAACAGTCCAGTTTCTCCAAGCAGCAGGACAAGATTGCCCATTTGCAGAAGTTCATCGCCCGCTTCAAGGCCAAAGCCAGCAAGGCCAAACAGGCGCAAAGCCGGGTCAAGGCGTTGGAGCGCATGGAAAAAATCGCGCCGGTCTTGGCCGATGCCGACTTCACCTTCGAATTCAAGGAACCCGTCAACCTGCCCAACCCGATGCTGGCCATCTCCGATGCCTCCTTTGGTTACCTGGGCGAAGACGGCGTGGAAACCACCATCCTGCACAACGTTAGTCGGAGCGTGCTGGCAGGCCAGCGCATCGGCATCCTGGGCGCCAACGGCCAAGGCAAGTCGACGCTGGTCAAGACCATTGCCCGCACCATGGCGCCGCTGGCCGGCACGATCACCGAGGGCAAGGGCTTGTCGATAGGCTACTTTGCGCAGCAAGAACTCGATGTGCTGCGCCCGCACGAGAATCCGCTGGAACACATGATTCGTCTGGCTAGAGAGCTGGGGCCGAACAGTCGCGAACCCAGCCGAGAGCAAGATTTGCGCAGCTACCTGGGCAGCTTCAACTTCAGCGGGGACATGGTCAAGCAAAGCGTGGGCAGCATGAGCGGCGGCGAAAAAGCGCGCCTGGTGCTGGCCATGATCGTCTGGCAGCGCCCCAACCTGCTGCTGCTGGACGAGCCCACCAACCACCTCGATTTGGCCACACGCGAGGCACTCTCCATGGCGCTCAACGAGTTCGAAGGCACCGTCATGCTGGTCAGTCACGACCGGGCCTTGCTGCGCGCCGTGTGCGACGAGTTCTGGATGGTGGGGCGCGGGGCTGTCGGGCCATTCGACGGCGACCTGGACGATTACCATCGCTACCTGCTCGACGAGGCCAAACGCCAGCGCGAGCTGGCCAAGGCTGAGGCGGCTTCGGAGCAACGTACCGCCCCCGTGAGCGCGGCAGCACCCCTGCCAGCGATTGCCAAACCCCTCACGGACAGCAAACCTGCGGTCGATGGCAAGGGACAGCGCAAGCAGGACGCCCAGGCGCGCCAGCAACTGACAGAAAAGCTGCGCCCCTACAAGCGTGAGCTGGAGCAGATCGATAAGCGCATCTCGGAACTGACCGAGCAGCGCCGGGAGCTGGAGGCGCAACTCACCCAGGCACTGCCTCCTGCCGAAATTGCCGACTGTGGCCGCCGCCTCAAAGCGGCCAGTGATGAAACGCAGGCGTTGGAAGAACGCTGGCTGGAGTTGTCGTCGCAGCTAGAAGCGGTTTCTGCCAGTGCTTAGGCATGAACCTAGAAACCGCAGTTGGATGGAAATGAGGTCGTTTTTTGGCTCCAGCGCTTTATGGTAAAGCGTTGGTAGCTATTGTTTTTGATGGTCCAGCGTACACCAAGCAACCGGGGGTTATCCCTTGTTGCATTTTTTTTGTCAGGTTCGTCAACCCGGTGTGTGGCCGCTCCGTTGTATGTCCATCACAGGAGTTTTCCACATGACTGCAAACACCATTTTGACCGCCTGGCCTGAAGACGAACGCGATCGCAAGCGCGCTCCCGCCCGTTTCTGACCGGTGGTGCAAGCGCCTCCAAGGCGCAGCCTTCCTTCGCAAATGCCCGCTTGTGCGGGTTTTTTGCTTTCCGCACAGAATGTTTGCAGACGGCCACGAAAAAGGCCGCCCGAAGGCGGCCCATAACAACAATGGCCCGGTGGGGCTTCAGCCCATGTGCAGGCCACCGTTGACCGAGAAATCAGCGCCAGTCGCGTAGCCGCCCTCTTCCGAGGCCAGCCAGGCGATGATGGAAGCGATCTCGCTCGGCTCGCCCAGGCGCTTGACCGGGACGGTGGCGACAATTTTCTCCAGCACGTCGGGCCGGATGGACTTGACCATATCGGTACCGATGTAGCCGGGGCTCACGGTGTTCACCGTTACACCCTTGGTGGCCAGCTCCTGCGCCAGCGCCATGCTGAAACCATGCATACCCGCCTTGGCGGCCGAATAGTTGGTTTGCCCGGCTTGGCCTTTTTCGCCGTTGACGCTACTGATGTTGACGATGCGGCCCCAGCCCTTTTCCACCATGTCCGCCACGACCTGCTTGGTGACGTTGAACATACTGTTGAGGTTGGTTTCAATCACCTGGTCCCAGTCCTCGCGGGTCATCTTGAGGAACATGCGGTCGCGGGTAATGCCGGCATTGTTGACCAGCACATCAATGGTGCCGTGCTCGGCCTTGGTTTTGGCGAAGGCCTCCACCGTGGAGTCCCAGTCGCCCACATTGCCCACCGACGCGTAAAAGCTGAAGCCCAGTGCTTTCTGCTCGTCCAGCCATTTGGTGAAATCGCGTGTGGGGCCGCAGCCCGCTATGACCGTGAAGCCGTCTTTATGCAAACGCTGGCAAATGGCGGTTCCAATTCCGCCCATGCCCCCTGTGACATACGCTACTTTTTTACTCATCTGTAATCTCCTGGTTGCTTCTCGGTATCCGTATCCACTCTAACCAAAATTTGCAGTCGCGCGGCCTAGGAAAACACCAACAAGGCCGCGGATGCGACGCTCACGGAGCGGTCGCACCGGGAAGCAGTCATTAGCGCTCCAGAGCCAGGGAGACGCCCATGCCACCGCCGATACACAGCGCTGCCAGGCCCTTCTTGGCATCGCGGCGCTGCATTTCGTGCAGCAGCGTCACCAGGATGCGGCAGCCGGAAGCGCCGATCGGATGGCCGATGGCGATGGCGCCGCCGTTGACGTTCACCTTGCTCGTGTCCCACTGCATCTCGCGATTGACCGCAATCGCCTGCGCGGCGAACGCCTCGTTGATTTCCATCAGGTCGAGGTCGGCGATGGTCCAGCCCGCCTTCGTCAGGCACAGCCGGCTCGCCGGCACCGGGCCCATGCCCATGAGCTTGGGATCGACGCCGGCTGACGAATAGGCGCGGATGGTGGCCAGCGGCGCGAGGCCCAGCTCCTGCGCCTTTTTCGCCGACATCAGGATCACCGCCGCGGCCCCGTCGTTGATGCCCGAGGCATTGCCCGCGGTCACCGTGCCGTTCTTGTCGAACGCGGCGCGCAGCCCGGCGAGCGCCTCCAGCGTGCTGCCGTGCTTGGGGTATTCGTCCATGTCGAACGCGAGCGGCGCGCCTTTTCTCTGCGGGATTTCGAACGGCAGGATTTCGTCCTTGAACTTGCCCGCCTTCTGCGCCGCCTCGGTCTTTTGCTGCGAAGCGAGCGCGAACGCGTCCTGGTCGGCGCGCGTCACGCCGTACTTGGCGGCGACGTTTTCGGCGGTGACGCCCATGTGGTAATTGTTGTACACGTCCCACAGGCCGTCGACGATCATGCTGTCGACGAGCTTGGCGTCGCCCATGCGAAAGCCGTCGCGCGAGCCGGCGAGCACGTGCGCGGAGATGCTCATGTTCTCCTGGCCGCCGGCGATGACGATCTCGGCGTCGCCCGCCTTGATCGCCTGCGCCGCGAGGTGCGTCGCCTTGAGGCCCGAGCCGCACACCTTGTTGATGGTCATCGCCGGCACCATGTCCGGGAGCCCCGCGCGGATCGCCGCCTGGCGCGCCGCGTTCTGGCCCACGCCCGCGGTCAGCACCTGGCCCAGGATGACTTCGGAGATCTGCTCCGGCTTCAAGCCGGTCTTCGCTAGCAGTCCCTTGATCACGTGCGCGCCCAGATCGGCCGCGGGAATTTTCGCCAG
>JAUYGP010000093.1 GCA_030690515.1 Giesbergeria sp. | reverse complement strand
AGCAGGGTGTCGGTGGCCTGCTGGTACCAGGCGTAGGCGTCTTGCGGCGCTGCAGGGTCAAGCTTCTCGATCACGGTTTGCTGGCCCAGGTCGGACAGCAGCATGAAGCCGTTCGCCTCGTCCCAGGCCAGGATCTGCGGGACGTGCAGGCCGGCCTGCTGCAGAAGAGCCTGCACCTGCACGAAGGGGCGGCAGTTTTCCTTGTCGGGCGGCGCGTCCATCACCACGCAGCTCTGGCCGGGCGTGCCGGTGTCGATGCGCAGGTAGCGCCGAAAACTGGCATCGGCTGAGGCGGGGCGCAGGGTGTCTGGCAGTAGCCCCTGCGCAGCGGCCAGGGGCGCCAGCCAGGCGTCGAAGGCGGCATGGCGCGCGGCGTCAGGCCAGGCTACGGTGGCCGTCGTGTGGGGGGTGGATGCTGCGAAAGCGGAGGGAATAGGGTGGCTCATGGATAATCGGATTCTACAAACCCGGCCTGTCCGGTGCGGGTGGCGGGCGGGCGCATGGTGCGCGCCGCGCGCGGCCGATTCCCTGGACTGATTTCTTGCACGATTTGCATCGCACCTCTTTCCTGCTGTCCGCCTCCTCAGGGCCGGTACCAGTCCACCCGCGCACGGCGGTCGCCGCACTGGTGGCGGGCGTGCTGTGCGGTCTGCCCATGGCGGCTTCGGCGCAGGCCAGCGCCTGGGATGCGCCCACCACGCTGCGGGCCAGCCCGATGCTGGGCGAGACCATTCCGGAAGCGGTGCGCTCGCAGTTGCCGGTGTTTGTGTCGGGTGACCGCATTACGGGCCAGCCCGACATCCGCGCCGAGATCGAAGGCAACGCCATGTTGCGCCGGGGCGACACGGTGATCCGCGCACAGCGCATGGAATACACCGCCCCCGACGACACCGTCCGCGCCACCGGGCCGGTGCGTATCAACCGCGCGGGCAACGTGTACGAAGGCACAGCGCTGGAGTTGCGCGTGAATGCCTTCGAGGGCTTTTTCTCCGATGCGCGGTACCAGTTCTTGCGCAACGGCGCCCATGGTGAGGCGGTGCGTGTGAATTTCATCGACCGCGACCGCGCCGATGTGCACAACGCCACCTACACCACCTGCACGCGCGAGGAGGGGCAAAGCTGGCGGCCCGACTGGGTGTTGCGCGCTGACCGCATCCACATCGACCAGGCCGAAGAAGTGGGCACGGCCGACAATGCCGTGCTGGAATTCAAGGGCGTCCCGCTGCTGCCCATTCCGTACATCAGTTTTCCGCTGTCGGACAAGCGCAAGTCCGGGTTGCTGCCGCCCACCCTGGGGCTGAACAGCGTCAACGGATTCGAATACGCCCAGCCCTACTACTGGAACATCGCGCCCAACCGCGACGCCACCCTGCAAGCGGCCATCATGGCCAAACGGGGCATCCAGCTGGGCGGCGAGTTTCGTTACCTCGAACCTTCCTACCAGGGCCAGGTGCGTGCCGACGTGCTGCCGGGCGACCGTCTGCGCGATCAAAACCGCTGGAGCTATTCGCTGCAGCACACGGGCACCATCGCCACGGGTGTGGGCGGGCTTGGGGTCAACCTCAACCTCAATCGCGCGAGCGACGACAACTACTGGCGTGACTTTCCCCGTGGCACCCAGCAGTTGACGCAGCGCTTGCTGCCCGGCGACGCCCAGTTGTCCTGGGCGGGATCGGAGACAACGCTGCGCCTGCGCACGCTGAAATGGCAGACGCTGCAGGATGTGTCCGCTCCCATCGTGCCGCCCTACGATCGCCTGCCGCAACTGCAGTGGCGCTACGCCCCGTCGCGTCTGGGCGCCGGACTGGATGCCAGTCTGGAGCTCGATAGCACGCGCTTTCATGCTGACCGCAGCCTCACGGGCCAGCCCAATGCCCACCGTAGTTTCATGCTGGCGCAGATCAGCCGCCCCTTCCTGGCGCCTGAAGGCTTTATCACACCGCGCGTGCAATGGCATGCCAGCCAGTACCAGTTTGACAGTGCACTGGCCAACGGCGCGCGCTCAGCGAGCCGGGCGCTGCCGACCTTCAGCGTTGACAGCGGGCTGGTGTTCGAGCGTGATGCCCGTTTCTTCGGGCGCGCTTTCATGCAGACGCTCGAGCCGCGCGCCTTTTATACCTACACGCCTTACCGCGACCAGCACCTGCTGCCCGTGTACGACACGGCGGCCAACGACTTTAATTTCGCCACCATTTACACGGAGAACGCCTTTGGCGGGAACGATCGCATTGCCGACAACAACCTGCTCACCCTGGGTGTGACCAGTCGTCTGCTCGACCCCGCCACAGGGGCCGAAACGGCACGTTTCGGTGTGGCGCAGCGCTTTCGCTTCTCTGACCAACAGGTCAGCCTTCCTGGCACACCCGCCGTGAGCGAGCGCCTCTCGGATGTGCTGGTGGGCGGGGCCGTGAACTGGGTGCCGCAGTGGAGCGTGGATTCGACGGTGCAGTTCAACCGCAAGACGGGGCGTTCGATCCGCTCGACCATCGGTGCGCGCTACCAGCCGGGCGACTACCGCGTCATCAGCGCGGCCTACCGCCTGCAGCGCGGCACCAGCGAACAGGTGGATGTCGGCTGGCAGTGGCCCCTGAACGACCTGTGGGGCGACAAGGGCGCCGCAGGCGGCAAGGTGGGTGACCGCTGGTACAGCGTAGGTCGATTGAATTACAGTCTGCAGGATCGCAAACTGGTGGATGCCGTCGTTGGTATCGAGTACGACAGTTGCTGCTGGATTGGGCGCGTGGTGCTTGAGCGCCTGCAAAATGGCCTGAACAATAGCAACACCCGTCTGCTGTTCCAGATTGAATTCGTGGGTTTCTCGCGCCTGAGCCTGGGTTCCAACCCACTCAGCAGCCTCAAGCAAAATATTCCCGGCTACCGTTATCTGCGCGATCAGGTTAGCACTCCCAGCCGCTTCAGCAACTATGACTAACGCACTGCCCAACACCATGAAATCACGCACCCTGGCCATTGGCTTGGTGTGCCTGGCCTCTCTTGTCTCACTGGGCGCGGGTGCACAGGGGGTACGCACCCCGGGTGCGGCTGGCGTGGGTGTCGGCCGCAAGCCGCCACCTGCCGCGCCCGTGCCGCAGGTCCCTGCAGCGTCTGTTTCATTGGCGCCCCGGCAGGCCGACTTCATCGTTGCCGTGGTCAACTCCGAACCAGTGACCAACCACGAGGTGCGCCAGCGCCTGGCGCGCCTGCAGCGACAGGTGGCTAGCCAGGGAGGCACGCAGCCACCGCAGGAGTTGCTGGCGCGTGAAGCGCTGGAGCAAATTATTCTGGAGCGGGCACAGCTTCAGCTGGCGCGCGAGGCGGGCATCACGGTCGATGATCTTGCCGTCAACCAGGCCGAGCAAAGCGTGGCCCGACAGAACGAGGTGTCCGTGCCCGAGATGCACCGGCGTCTGGCGGCCGACGGCATCAGCCAGGAGCAATTTCGCCTGGAGTTGCGCCGCCAGTTGACGCAACAGCGCTTGCGTGAGCGCGAGGTGGATGCCCGTGTGCGCGTCAGTGACCATGAAATCGACCAGTCCCTGCGCGAGCAGGGTGTGGCCGATCAGGCGCAGGTCGATCTGAACCTGGGCCATATCCTCGTGGCGGTGCCCGAAGGCGCCACTCCCGCCCAGGTGGCCGAGCGCCAGGCTCGCGCCCAGGCTGCGGCCGACAAGGCCCGTGCGGGCGGCGACTTTGCCGCCCTGGTGCGTGAGTTTTCCGACGCTGCCGACGCGGGCGCCGGGGGGCTGATGGGCCTGCGTCCGGCTGATCGCTATCCGGAGCTCTTCGTGCAAGCCACACAGGCGGTGCCCGTGGGCGGTATTGCCGGGCCGGTGCGTTCGGGCGCCGGTTTCCATGTGCTCAAGGTGGTGGACAAGACCCGCAGCGGCATGCCCACTACCGTCATGCAAAGCCATGCCCGCCATATCCTGCTGCGCACCAGTGCGCAGCTGAGCGAAACGGCCGCCGCAGAACGACTGGCCGAGTACCGCCGCCGTGTGCAGACCGGGAAGGCCGACTTTGCCGAGCTGGCCAAAGAACATTCGCAGGACGGCAGCGCCAAGCAGGGCGGCGACCTGGGTTGGTCCAATCCCGGCAGCTACGTGCCCGAATTCGAGGAAGTCATGAACGGACTCAAACCCGGTGAAATCAGCGCGCCGTTGGTCTCCCGCTTTGGCGTGCACCTGATACAGCTCATCGAGCGGCGCGAGACCAAGCTCAATCCGCGCGAACAGCGCGAAATCGTGCGGCAGGTGGTGCGCCAGAAGAAGATCGAGGAAGCCTATGCCGTCTGGGCGCAGGAACTGCGGGGGCGCGCCTATGTTGAATACCGCGATCCACCGCAATGAGGACGGTCTCCACGTCCTTGTCTGACCTGCGCCATGCGGCCCCGCACGCAGGAGCCGGGCGATGAAACACATTCCCCGCAAGCGCTTCGGCCAGCACTTTCTGGCCGATGGCGGAATCATCGAGGCCATCGTGACGGCCATTGCGCCGCAGCCCGGGCAGCCCATGGTGGAGATTGGGCCGGGCTTGGCGGCGCTCACGCAGCCTCTGGTCGAACGCCTGGGGCGCCTGACCGTCATCGAGCTGGACCGCGACCTGGCGCTGCGCCTGCGTTTGCACGGGCAGCTTGATGTGATCGAATCCGATGTATTAAAAGTGGACTTTGCGCAGGTAGCGCAAGCGCTGCATGCTACAAAAATAAGAGTTGTTGGCAATTTGCCGTACAACATCTCCACGCCCATCCTGTTCCATCTGTTCCAGTATGTGGACGTGATTGCCGACCAGCATTTCATGCTGCAAAAAGAAGTGATCGACCGCATGGTGGGCGCACCGGCAACCGGCGACTATGGGCGGCTGTCGGTCATGCTGCAGTGGCGCTACGCTATGGAAAACGTGTTGTTCGTGCCGCCGGAGAGCTTTGACCCCCCGCCGCGCGTGAACAGTGCCGTGGTGCGCATGGTGCCGCGCGAGGCCCCTGTGGCGCTGAACGCACGTGTGCTGGAGGAACTGGTGCAGGTGGCCTTCAGCCAGCGGCGCAAGTTGCTGCGCCACACACTCGGTCGCTGGCTGGAGGCCCGTGCCTTTGCAGGGACCTTTGATGTGCAGCGGCGCGCCGAGGAAGTGCCCGTACACGAATACGTGGCGCTGGCGGCCAGCCTGTCATAACAGCGCCCACGCCCCCCGAAAGGGGCGCTGCTGTCGTCAGGCCACAGGGCGCAGCAAAGCAGCCATACTTGGCGTCTGCCAGACGCTGTGATCTCGCTCTGCCACCAGGGCTGCCTGCACTTCAGGCCGGTGCTGGAGCAGCGTGGCGGCCCCTGCGCTGCCCATGACCATGATGGCAGTCCCCAGGCCGTTGACGCTGGCTGCGTCGCGCGCCAGCAAGCTCACGCCGCGCGGGCCATGCGTCGGGCGGCCTGTGGCGGGGTTCAGTATGTGGTGCTGGCGCTCGCCCTGCGCCATAAAAAAGCGCTCATAGTCGCCGGAAGACGCCACGATGGCCTGGCCTTGCAGTTCCAGCATGCCGAGCATGCGCTCGGGCGCATGCGGATCGCGCAGGCCTACGCGCCAGGCCCTGCCATGCAACTGGCCGGCGATGAGAACGTCGCCGCCGCCGTTGATCAATGCATGCTCCACGCCGTGGCGCTGGAGCGTCTTCATACCGGCTTCCAGAATGGGCAACTTGGCTACGCCGCCCAGGTCCAGCGCCATGCCGGGCTGGCGCAGGTAGGCGGTGCTGGCGCGTTCGTCCAGTACCAAGTTGCGGTAGCCCACCAGGCGGCGCTGTGCCTCAATTTCCTGGGGTAGGGGCAGGCTGGTTTGGCCCTCGCCAAAGTGCCAGGCCTTGAGCGAGCCCACCGTGCTGTCAAAAGCACCCTGCGTCTGCACGGCCAGTTTTTGCCCTGCCAGAAGTACCGGCATCACCTCGGGCGGGACGTTGACGGCGTGCACACCGGCTGCGCGGTTGATGCGGCTGACAATACTGTCCGGGCTGTAGCGGGTCATCAGGGACGCCAGGCGCGCCATTTCCTGCCAGGCCTGCGCCATGGCAGCCTGTAGGGCGTGCTGTTGCTCGCCGTGGGCAACCATATCCACCTGCGTACCCATCAGGGCGCGGGTGCTGCGTTCCACCGTGGCGTTCGTCGTGGCCAGGGCAGAAGGCAGCCAGGCGGCGCTGCCCAACAAAGGCAGCGCCATGGCCATGCGCCGCCTGGTCAGCCCACGGGGCAGATGCATGCTGTGCATGGCCGTCTCTCCGGTTAGCTGGACAAACCAACCATGTAGTCAACAGCGGCCTTGACGTCGTCGTCAGCCATTTTGCTGTTGCCACCACGGGCGGGCATCATGCCCTTGGCGCCGGTAAAACCTTCCAGGGCGTGCTTGTACAGCGTGTCCTTGCCTTGGGCGATACGTGGGCCCCAGTCGGCCTTGTCGCCGGGCTTGGGCGCGCCAGCGACGCCAGCGGCATGGCACAGGGCACAGGTCTTGTTGTAGGCGCTCTTGCCCAGGCCGCTGTCGGCCACAGGGGCAGGTGCTGCGGCAGGTGCCGCTTCGGGGGCTGCTGCTGGTGCGGGTGCAGCAGCGGGTGCAGGCGCCGCAGCCACGGGGGCTGGCGCTGGAGCCGTCGACTCAGCGGGTTTTTTGTCGCCGCAGGCGGTCAAAAAAAGTGCCAGGGCGGCAACGGCGAAAACGGAAGTGCGGTTTTGCATGGGGACTGTCTCTGTGTTTTGGGTCGGTAAAAAAGTGCGGGACCCACTTGAGTGCAAGCGGCCTCGCGCGAACGGCATGGCGGCGCCACTGTAAGGGTCACGCCACAAGGCAGACCGCGCGGGGCTGGCATTTCTGCACAGAACCGCTAAAGCACCGAAAGCACAGTCCGTAATGTAAGCCGAGCAGCACAGATTTTCGGGTTTACCCCTGAGAGCAATCGTGACAAATGTCAAAAACACTAGGGATTACCCGCCTATACTGAATCACTATGAAAACCCTGAGATCCATGACGCGATTGCGCTGGTGGTTATTGGCTTGGTTTGCTCTGTATCTGGGGGCGGCCGTTGCGTCGCCCATCATCCAGCCCCAAGTGACGGAAATGGTTTGCACCAGCACGGGTGCCGTCAAATTATTCGTCCATTCTGATGGTGGCACCGTTGAGCTCGGCGCCGTCGGCATGGATTGCCCCATGTGCCTGCTGGGTGCCACGGTGCCCGTCACGACGCATGTTGCGCTGCCTGTGCTGCTGCCGCAGGCCGACATTCCCGCCCTTCCCGCCCGCGTTTTTACGGTGATTGCCACGGCGGCACCACCGCCGGCGCGTGCGCCCCCCTGTTTTTCCTGAGCCCATCCTAAAGAGAGGTAATTCCATCATGAGTAAGAAGACAGAAGACTTGAACGCAGCATCCGTTGGCATAGGACGCCGTCGGTTCATCAACACCGCTGCCTTGGCAGGCTTGACCGTCGGGGTCGCTGCCTGCAACGACAAGCCCGCAGCCAGCGCGGCACCCGCAGCAGCTCCTGCTGCAGCTCCAGTCGCAGCGACCAAGGGCGGCGTTGACTACAGCAAGTACGAGGTGCATCCCGGCCAGCTCGACGATTACTATGCCTTCTCTTCTGGTGGTCACTCAGGGGATTGCCGTATTTATGGTTTGCCTTCCGGTCGCCTGCTCAAGAGCATTCCCGTCTTCAACATGGACTGCATGGTGGGCTGGGGCATCACCAACGAATCCAAGAAAATCATCGGCACCAAAGCCGACGGCAGCGTCAAGTACAAAACGGGCGATACGCACCACGTGCACCCTTCGTACAAGGATGGCACCTACGACGGCAAATACATGTTCGTCAACGACAAGATCCACGGCCGCCTGGCACGTATCCGCATGGATACGATGGAAACCGACAAGATCACCGAGCTGCCGCTGGTGCAGGGTTTCCACGGCACCTTCCCCGACAAGCGCGACCCTGTAGACCAAGCCATTAACCACACCACGCGCGTTTTCTGCGGTGGTGAGTTCTCCATTCCCCTGGACAACAATGGCAAGAACATGGACGCCACGGCGGACTACCGCTCCATCTTCACCTGCGTCGATTCCGAAAGCATGGAAGTGCGCTGGCTGGTGCTGATCGACGGCAACTGCGACCTGGTCGCAACGTCTTACGACGGCAAGCTTGCCGCCACCAATCAGTACAACACTGAAAACGGCGTGCACTACGAAGACATGATGTCGGCCGAGACGGATGCCTGCCTCTTTTTCAACGTTGCGCGTATCGAAGAAGCCGTCAAGGCGGGTAAGTTCAAGAACTACGGTGGCTCCAAGGTGCCCGTGGTCGATGGCACCAAGGCCAGCAACCCCGATCCTAAAACCGCGTTGGTGTGCTACGTGCCGGTGTCCAAGAACCCGCACGGTGTGAATGCCAGCCCGGACGGCAAGTACTACGCTTGCTCCGGCAAGCTCTCGCCCACCGCCACCCTGATCGAGCACGCTCTGGTGCTGAAGTGGTTCGACGGCGAGCTCAAAGAAGCCCGCGAAACCGTGGTGGCCGAGCCCGAAATCGGCCTGGGCCCACTGCACACCGGCTTTGACGGCCGCGGCAATGCCTACACCACGCTGTTCCTGGACAGCCAGATCGTCAAGTGGAACGTGGAAGCCGCCATCAAGTCGTTCAAGGGCGACAAGACAGCCAAGGTCGTGGTGGACCGTCTCGACGTGATGTACCAGCCGGGCCACGGTTTCACCTCCATGGGTGAAACCAAGGACGCCGATGGCAAGTACTTCCTGTCGGACAACAAGTTCTCCAAGGACCGCTTCCTGCCTGTTGGCCCGCTGCACCCCGAGACTGGGCAGTTGATCGACATCAGCGGCGAGAAGATGGTGCTTGTGCATGACCACTCGTTGTACTCCGAGCCGCACGACTCCATCATCATCCCGCGCAACCTGATCCGTACGCGCCAGGTGTATGACCTCAACGAATTCCCGCTCGCCGTCAAGGATGCGAAGGACTGCCGCGTGGAGCGCAAGGGCAAGAAGGTTACCGTGTACCTCACTTCCCAGGCGCCCGCATTCGGCCTGCGCGAGTGGACCGTCAAGCGTGGCGATGAGGTGACCATCATCCTCACCAACCTCGACAAGGTGGAAGACTTGACGCACGGTTTGGCGATTCCGAAGTACGACATCAACTTCATCGTCAATCCGCAGCAGACCCAGTCGGTCACCTTCATTGCCGACAAGCCTGGTGTGTACTGGGCCTACTGCACGAACTTCTGCCACGCGCTGCACCTTGAAATGCGTTCGCGCATGCTGGTCGAGGCCTAAAAAACCTCGCTCGGGGCAGCGCGGTCACCGGGCTGCGCTGCCCCTTTTTCTTGTTTGGATATCCGATGCTTTTGCCGAAATTCCGCCTTCTGTCGATTCTCTGGGTCACGCTCATTGTTGCGCTGACGTCACTCTCTCCAGGCGCACAGGCGGCGGGCACAGGCTCCTACGAGGCCGAACTTCCGGCCGAACTGGCGACCGCCAAGGACATGTGCGCCTTGCTACCGTGCAAGGACGTGTTCCCCGGCGCCACCCATTTTTCAGAACGCAAGGGCCAGCCGCCCTACGTTGAGGCCTACGACAAGGCCGGTGAAGGCAGCCAGTTGCTGGGCTATGTGATGCTTTCGACCGACATCACAGACACACCCGCCTACTCGGGCAAGCCCGTGGTCACGCTGATCGGCATGGACAAGACCGGCCACTTCGTCGGCGTCAAGGTGCTCAAGCACTCCGAGCCCATCCTGCTGCTGGGCATTCCCGAATCTGCACTACTGAAATTCAACGACCAGTACCTCGGCAAGTCGGTCGCCGAGAAAATTGAAATTGGCCAGTCACGCCCTGACGAGGATGTGGTCGGGCTGGACGCCATCTCGGGCGCCACGGTCACGGTGATTGCGCAAAACCAGGTCATGATGGCCTCGGGTACGGCGGTGGCGAAGCAGGTTGGCATTCTTGCGCCCACCGTGCGCGAACCCGCGCGCTACAAGGTGACGGGCGAACCCCTGACATGGGACGAACTGGTGGGGCGCGGCGCTGTGCAGCACTTGCGTGTGATGCCCGAGCAATTGGGCCAGGACCGCAGCGCAGAGCCCTTCATCGAGTTGTGGTTCGGGAGCTTGAGCCACCCCGACATCGGTAAAAGCGTGCTTGGTTCTACCAGTTGGGAAAACCTCAAACTTCAGATCAAAGAAGGCGAACACGCCATCTTCATCATCCGTACTGCCGGACGCGAGTCGTTTAAGGGCTCGGGTTTTGTGCGCGGCGGGCTGTACGACCGCGTGCAGGTTCGGCAGGGCGCGGATGCCTTCACCTTCCGCGATCTCGATTATTTGAATCTGTACGGCGTCCAGGCTGCAGGCGCGCCCAGTTTCGACGAATCGGCCATCTTCATCATCCGCTCGCAAGCATTTTCCGATGCCTACCCCTGGAAGCTGAGCCTGCTGGGCAACCGCGTTGATCGTGCCACCGGCGCCCGGAGCTTCACCAGCTTCGACACGCCCTACTGGCTGCCGGGCTCCATGCTCGAGGGCGGCCGCCCGAAAGTGGTCGAGCCCGATGCGCCCTGGGTGCGTATCTGGAAAGCGCGCGCGGTAGAAATCGGCCTGTTCATCGTGCTGCTGGTCGCTGTGACCGTGGTCTATGCCTACCGCGAAAAGCTGACGCGTCTGTCCACGCACAAGAACAAGTGGCCGGTCAACGCCTTCAAATACACCGCCTGGGGCCTGTCTATCGTGTTCGTGGGTTTTGGCGTCATGGCGCAGCCCTCCATCACCCAGGTGCTGACCTGGTTCCACGCGCTGCTGTTCCAGTGGACCTGGTCGTTGTTCTTGTCCGACCCGTTCATTTTCCTGTTCTGGGTGTTCATCATCATCACGGTGTTCTTGTTTGGGCGTGGCCTGTTCTGCGGCTGGATGTGCCCGTTTGGCTCGCTCTCCGAGGCCATCTACAAGGTGGCGCGTGTGGTGGGTCTCAAGCGCTTCCAGACACAACTGCCGCAGCGCTGGCATGACCGGCTCAAGTGGCTCAAGTACGCCATCTTCTTTTTCCTGCTCACCATGTCCATGTTCTCCATGGGCCTGGCAGAGAAGCTCTCCGAAGTGGAGCCCTTCAAGACCACCTTCCTGGTTGGCATCCAGAACCGCGCCTGGCCTTACGGGTTGTTCGTGGCCGCCATCCTGGGCCTGTCGATTTTTATCGAGCGCCCGTACTGCAAATACATCTGCCCGCTGGGCGCCTCGCTGGCCATGCCCAGCACCTTCCGCTGGTTTGGCCTCAAGCGCAAGCAAGATTGCAACAGCTGCAAGGCCTGCGCCGTGGGTTGTGGCGCGCAGGCGATTGATGCCGATGGCCGTATCGACCACCGCGAGTGCCTGCACTGCCTCGATTGCATGATTTTGTACACCGACACCAAGGGCTGCCCGCCCCTGGCCAAAGAGCGCAAGCGCCGCGAGAAAGACGGCCTGGAGATCACCCCCATTGGGGCGAATGGTTACTTTATTCCAATCCACCCGGCAGCCAGCTTCACCGAGCAGATCAGCGCTAAGGCGGCCAATGGCCCCGACCCCCGCATGCCTACCGAACCTGTGGCACCCTGGCACAAGGCAGGCGAATCGAGCCTGAAGTGGATCATCATGGAAGTGCGCGACCATCTTTGGCCCTGGAGCACCGAGGGCTGGCACAGCCAACGCGCGTTGCAGATCGCAGGGTTCTCTCTGGCTGTGGCCGCCACGGTGGCGTGGGTCATGACGGCCCTGGGAACGCTGTCGTCCGGCGCCATCATTGGCTGGTGGTTTGGCTGGAGCGTGTACGAAGTGCTGATCCGCCTGTCGGGCCGCCGCTACGTCAAGGACGGCCCATGGTGGCGTGGCAACTACCGTGCGGCAAACGTCATGGACATGATGAGCTACGTGGGGTTCAAGAACCTGCTGATCGGCGCGGCGCTGTTCCTGGTGCTCAAGTCGATGGGCTGGTTGATCCCATGACGCATGGTTTAGTGCGCGCCTCCCTCGTTGCGCTGCTGGGCTTGGGGGCGGCGTGCGTATCCTGGGCAGCCACCATCCAGGTGCAGCCCGGCCAGGATTTGGCGGCAGCGGTGCAGGCGGCGGCTGCGGGCGATGTGGTCGAGGTGGCGCGCGGCATGTACCGCGTCAACCTGCTGATTGACAAGCCCATAACGCTACGTGGTATTGACCGCCCCACGATCAGTGGCGGCAACCAGGGCGACACCATCCG
>JAUYGP010000071.1 GCA_030690515.1 Giesbergeria sp. | reverse complement strand
AATCGACAGCCGCAAGGGGGCGAAAGTTATCACACTGCCAATATTGAATTGCGGCAACAGGTGCAAAGCAATCTGTGGGCGTCGATTTTCATCGACGCTGGCAATGTCGGGCTTCGCGCCGACGACCTCATTGCTGACCTTCGTTACGGAATTGGCGCTGGCCTGCGCTACTTGCTGCCAGTGGGAGCTTTGAGGTTGGATTATGCCTGGAATCCTGATCGCCGTGAAGGTGACAGCAGTTATCAGATTTTTCTTACTGTTGGCATGGCGTTTTAAGTCTAGAATTCGCCCTTCCTTGGACAGCCTCCCTGCACGTCTCGGTACTCCTGTCGATTTAGACATCGCCATTTGTGCGCAGCCCGATAGCACCACTTGTGGCGCGACCTGCTTGCACAGCCTTTACCGTTTTCATGGCCGCGAGCGGGATTTGAATCAGCTCCTGCTGGAAATTCCAAGCCTCGACTTGGGCGGCACCTTGGAGGTTCATCTGGCCAACCACGCGCTGCAATCGGGCTTTCAGGTCACGCTTTACACTTACAACTTGGAACTCTTTGACCCCACGTGGTTCCACCTGTCGCCAAGCGACTTCCACACCAATCTGCGGCGGCGCCAGGAAAAGACGCGCGAACGGCCCTCGAAGTTTCACGAGGCGATTGACGCCTACCTGCAGTTCCTTGAGCTTGGCGGGTGTTTGCGTATGCGCGATTTGTCGCCTGCCTTGTTGGCTATCAGCCTTCGCGCGGGCTTGCCGGTGATGGCAGGGCTGAGTGCAACCTACCTCTATCAGGAACCGCGCGAGATTCCCGCGACCAACCTTCCCGACGACCTCAGTGGCGACCCGGCAGGACACTTCGTCATCATTTCCGGATATGACCCACAACACTTCCGCTTCACCATTGCCGATCCCTTGCAGCCGAATCCTTTCAGCTCGGAACCCATTTACCACATCGACGCCTTGCGCACGATGACCGCACTTCTGCTTGGCACGTTCACTTATGACGCCAGCCTTTTGATTCTGGAGCCATACGCATGACAATTGCTTCTTCCCCCGGATTACGCGCCATCCTGGTGGTCGATCAAGTCGCAGATTGGGCTGGCATGGAGTTGCCCTTGCCTCTCATCGCGGCGCGAGAATATTTACGTGACCCTGCTTGGCAGCAACAACGCGGGCTGCGCGTGGTCAACCTGTGCCGCTCATGGCGTTACCAGAGCACCGGCTATTATGTTTCGTTGCTGGCGGTGTCGCGCCGCCACATCGACGCCCACCTCAGCCGTTCGCGCGTGGCGGCATCGCTCCAGCTGCCCGGCCAACGCACGCCGGTGGCCCCCG
>JAUYGP010000069.1 GCA_030690515.1 Giesbergeria sp. | reverse complement strand
CTTCGGCGCTGCTGCGGGTGGACTGGATGCGGGATTCGAAGTCGGTGCCGTACAGGTCGCCATTGAGTTCGGCGGCTTGGGCGCCGATCGAGGCAAAAGCGGCAACGGCGGCGATGGAGAGGATGCGTGCGGTGTTCATGATGGTGTCCTTGATAAAACTGGTGGGGTGCTCAAGGCGCCTGCAGGGTTTGCAGGCGCCGGGGTGTTTAGCTACGGTTGCCGGTGGCAATTTGGCCAGCGCGGGCGGCGGTCACGGCGTCTGCACGCACAGCGGTGCGTTCGAGCGTGCTGAGGGTGCGGGCGGCAGGGTCAGCAACTGGGCCTTTGGCGAAGTTGGACAGTGCCTTGACACCTTCGGCGCGCACTTCGGCGCTGCTGCGGGTGGACTGGATGCGGGATTCGAAGTCGGTGCCGTACAGGTCGCCATTGAGTTCAGCGGCTTGTGCGCCAATCGAGGCAAAAGCGGCAACAGCGGCAATGGAGAGAATGCGTGCGGTGTTCATGATGGTGTCCTTTCAAACGTACTCTGTGGATCCGCTGGCCGCAGAAGCCATCGAGTCCTGCGGGGCGGTTTCGGTGAGTCGCCTAAGTGGGTTCGTCTCATCGATGGGTTGAACTGTACGCCCCTGTCGTATAAAGAAAAACTACCAAGTCGCAAACTAACTGTTCCAGTATTTGAAACAATCAGGGTCTTGAAAACGGGTGATGCATCGATGGGGCGGCGGCGCAAGGCGTTCCAAGGACAAGGGCATTGCGTTCGCTCTACCATGGCAGGCCCGAAACCATTGCCGTGGGCTGCCATGACCAAAACCCTGAAGATTGACTTTGTGTCCGATGTGTCCTGCCCGTGGTGCGTCATCGGCCTGCGGGCACTGCAGCAGGCCGCCGACCGGCTGAAGGACGAAGTGGCGCTGGACCTGCATTTCCAGCCGTTCGAACTCAACCCGCAGATGGGCCCGCAGGGGCAGGACATTGGCGAGCATCTACAGCAAAAATACGGTGCCTCGGCCGAGCAGCGTGAAGCCACCCGCGCCGCCATTGCCGCGCGGGGCGCAGAACTGGGCTTTACCTTTACTCCTGGCGCCCGGGGCCGTATCTACAACACTTTTGACGCGCACCGCCTGTTGCACTGGGCAGAGTTGCAGGGCTGCCAGCTTGCTCTCAAGCAGGCCCTGTTCGAGGCCTATTTCACCGACGGGCAAGACCCGAGCAACCACGACCTGCTGGTGCGCGTGGCGGGTGGGGTGGGTCTGAACGAAGACGAAGCGCGCACGCTGCTGGCGTCAGACCGCTTCGCCGAAGAGGTGCGTGCACGGGAGCAGTTCTACCTGCAGCAAGGCATCCACTCCGTACCGGCCGTGGTCATCAACGACCGCCACCTCCTTCAGGGCGGCCAGCCGGTCGAAGTGTTCGAGCAGGCGCTGCGGCAGATTGCAGCAGCAGAATGACTTATTGCTACCAAAAAAGTAGCTACTAGCGCTTTATATATAAGCGCTAGAGCCATTTTTTACACTATTTCAGAGGGATGGGCGTGGCCCGGTCCACCGGCACGGCCGTCACACTGTTCTGGGGCGATCCGTCGATAAGCTTTTCCGAGTACGTCAGATAGACCAGTACATTGCGCGCGGGATCCACCATGCGCACGATGCGCAGGCGCTTGAACAGGATGGACATGCGCTCGCTGAAGACTTCTTCCTGCTTTTTGAGCGGCCCCGGAAAACTGAGCGGGCCGACCTGACGGCAGGCAATGGAGGCCTCAGCGCGGTCTTCGGCCAGGCCCAGCGTGCCCTTGATGCCGCCGACGCGGGCCCGCGAGACATAGCAGGTTACGCCCTGTACGCCGGGATCGTCATAGGCTTCCACGATGATGTCGTGGTCGCGGCCGATCCATTGGAACGCGGTGTCCACGGTGCCGATTTTTTCGCCGGACGAAGCCAGCGCGACAGTTGCCAGCAACGCGCCGATGGCGACCAGCGCGCACCGTGCGATGGTGTGCAAAGAAGTTGATCTCATACAGTTGCTCCGGTAGCGGTGCAGTGTTGGGCCAGATGCGCCAGCGCTTCTTCCACCTGGTCGACCAGAATCAGGCACAGGTCTCCGGGCTGCAGGCGCGAAAGGGCGGTGTCGATGGCGATGAATTCGCCACGGATTTCCTCGATGTGCCGGGTCCGGCCTGCGTTGGCCAGGCCTTCGCGCAGCAGGGTCATCACCTCACCGTCGGCCCGTCCGCGTTGGGCGGCATCCTGGTACAGGATCACATCGTCGAACGCCGCGCCCAGAATGACCGTTTGCTCGCGGATATCCTCGTCACGCCGGTCGCCCGCACCGCTGATGACCACGCTGCGCCGCTGGGCGGGCAGGGCGTTGACGGCGGCCACCAGGGCGCGCATGGCGTCGGGGTTGTGGCCATAGTCGGCAATCACCGTGGCGCCGCGGTAGTCCATGATGTTGAAGCGGCCGGGCGCGTTGTCGCTGTCGTTCACAAAACCCGAGAGGCCGCGGCGAATAGTCTGCCAGGGCAACCCGACGCCCCAGGCGGCAGCGACAGAGGCCATGACGTTCTCGACCTGGAAGCCGATCTTGCCGTTGCGTGTGATGGGGATGTCGCGCAGGTGGATGATCTCGCGCCACGAGCCCTCAGACGCGACGATGGAGTCGCCATCGACATACACCGTGCGGTGGCCCTGGGCGCGGTGCGTGGCCATCACCGGGTGGTGGCGGTCGCTGGCGAAAAAGATGGTCTTGCCGGGGCACGCACTCACCATGGCCGCCACGATGGGGTCGGTGGCATTGAGCACCGCGTAGCCCGCTGGGTCGACGTTCTGCACGATCACCCGTTTGAGCACCGCCAGGTCTTCTACCGTGGTGATGTAGTTCAGGCCCAGGTGGTCACCGGCGCCGATGTTGGTCACCACGGCCACCTGGCAACGGTCAAAGCCCAGCCCCTCGCGCAGAATACCGCCGCGCGCCGTCTCGAACACGGCGGCGTCCACATCGGGGTTCAGCAGTACGTTGCGTGCGCTCTTGGGGCCCGAGCAATCGCCGCTGTCGATCTGGCGGCCGTTCACATAGACACCGTCCGTGTTGGTCATACCCACGCGCAGGCCCTGGGCCGTGAACAGGTGGGCAATCAGGCGGGCGGTTGTGGTCTTGCCGTTGGTGCCGGTGATGGCCACCACAGGAATGCGTCCGTCCTGGCCTTGGCCATAAAGACGGTCCACGATGGCCTGGCCGATGGCGCGGGGCTTGCCGTACGACGGTGCCAGATGCATGCGCAGCCCGGGCGCGGCATTCACTTCGACAAAGCCGCCGCCCTGCTCTTCGAGCGGGCGCAGCACGGTTTCGGCCACCATGTCCACGCCGCAGATGTGCAGGCCCACCATCTGGGCCGCAGCCACGGCGCGTGCAGCCACTTCGGGGTGTACGTCGTCGGTCACGTCGGTGGCCGTGCCACCGGTGGACAGGTTGGCGTTGTTGCGCAGCACCACGCGCTGGCCTTTTTCGGGTACGGAATCGGGCGTCAGACCTTGTTGTGTGAGGCGGGCCAGCGCAATGTCATCGAGCCGGATCTTGGTGAGCGAAGTGGCATGGCCTTCGCCGCGGCGCGGGTCTTGATTGACGATGTCCACCAGCTCGCGCACGCTGCGCTCGCCGTCGCCCAGCACCTGCGGTGGCTCGCGGCGTGCGGCCGCGACCAGTTGGTCTCCCACTACCAACAGACGGTAGTCCTGGCCGGGCAGGAAGCGTTCGACCATGACCGTGCCATATTCCACGGCGTTGCGATACGCCTCTTCCAGCTGTGCGAAGTCGGTAATATTGACCGTGACGCCCTTGCCCTGGTTGCCGTCCTGCGGTTTGACCACCACGGGTAGGCCCACTTTCTGGGCCACGGCCCAAGCCTCTTCGACCGATTCCACTGGCTGGCCCAGTGGTACGGGCACGCCAGCGGCGTGCAGCAGGCGTTTGGTGAGATCCTTGTCCTGGCCAATCGATTCAGCCACGGCACTGGTCGAATCGATTTCTGCGGCCTGGATGCGGCGCTGCCGGGAGCCCCAGCCAAACTGCACCAGGCTGCCCTGGGTCAGTCGCCGGTAGGGAATGCCGCGCGCCACCGCTGCCTCGACAATGGCGCCGGTGCTGGGGCCCAGGCGCTCGTCTTCGTCCAGCTCGCGCAAATGGGCAACGGCGGCTTCGGCATCGAAGTGGCCGTGGTTCAGTGCCGCTTCAATGAGCTGCTGCGCGTTGGTAAAGGCCTGGCGGCCTACGCATTCTTCGCTGTACTCCACCACCACCTGGTAAACGCCAGGATCGATCGTGGGCGTGGTCCGGGCAAAGGTGACGGGGCAGCCGGCTTGTGCCTGCAGAGCCAGCGTGGCGGTCTGCAGCACATGGGCCAGGGACAGGTCGGTATCGCCCCCTTCGGGGTGCAGTGCACCGATGGCCGGGAAGAGCGCACGCAAGCGGGTTTCAAAACCCTCGATCTGCGCCATGGCGCGTTCGGAATCGGCACAGGAAACCACAGCCTCGATGGCCAGGTTGCGGCTCCAGAGGTTGGGGCCGCGCAGGGCCCTGATGCGGGTGACATCCATGGGGTCGTTCTTTCAGAAATCTGCCGGAGGGAAGGGCCGGAGTGGTGTTCAGGTGCGGAGAATTTCCTGGGCGTTCAGCTCAGGTTCGAAGGTCTTGATGCCTGCACCAATCAGGTCGGGGGCAATGTCCAGTGCCCAGGCTGTGGCTACCGCCGCCAGCAGGGCGTCGGTATCGGGCACCACCGCATTGCGACCAAAGGTGAGGTCGCCAAGGGCGCCCAGCGCGTGTTCTGCATTGCCCGTGGCGAGCACCACGCGGCCGTTCTTGAGCACCACGGCGCGGCCGTTGTTCTCGGCGCGGTGCTGCACGATGGTGGCAAGGCCCGGGTCCTGGGCGTACAACACCACACTACCGTCGCACAGGGGAGCCAGCTCGGCCACCTGGGCAATCGCGGCATGCAGAACAGCCGCGCCGCCTGCGAGCACTACATCGACCTGGGTGCGCAGCACCCGGGTCATCTGTTCTTGCGCGTGCACGTCGAACTCGGCCAGCGTTTCCATACCGTCCATGTCGGTGACGACGCCCACCTGGCAGCGGTCGTAGGCCAGTCCGTCACGCAGGATGGTGCGGGCATCGTTCTCGATCACCACGGCCCGCACGGTCTTGTTCATCAGCAAGCGGTGTGCGGCTTCCCAATGGGCGCTGTCGGCTGATTCCACGCGGCGGCGGTCCAGGAAAAGGCCATCGCGGCAGGCGACGCCCGTGTGTCTGCCACTCAGGTGCAGCAGCCAGGCCACCAGGCGTGCAATCGTTGCGCTGTCGCGCGTACCGGCCACGCCCACAACAGGGATGCGGCCTGCCTCCCCGTCCTGTTCTTCGGCGGGGAAGAGGTGCTCCACGATGGCCTGCCCCACAGGGCGGGGCGCGCCCACGGCCGGTTTGAGGTGCATCAGCAGTCCGGGTCCAGCGTTGACCTCCACGATGGCGCCGCTTTGCTCATGCAAAGGGCGCGCAATGTTCTGCGCCACCATGTCGATGCCCGCGATGTCCAGGCCCACCACACGGGCGGCCAGCCCGGCGATGTAGGCGACTTCGGGGTGCACTTCGTCGGTGCAGTCCACCGCGACATTGCCGTTGCGCTGCACCACCACCTGGCGCCCCGCTGCGGGCACTGCCTGGCCATCGAGATCCTGGCGCTTGAGCTCCAGTTGCACGGCCACGTTGGTGTTTACATCAATGATCTCCAGCGGATACTCTTCTTCGTAGCCCCGGCGCGGATCGGAGTTGAGCTGGGCGTCGATCAGCTCTGTCACGGTGGAGCGGCCATTGCCGGTGATGCCCACCACCTCGCCCCGTGCGGCTGCCACCAGCTTGCCGGCCACCACCAATAGGCGGTGCTCATCGCCGGGGATGAAGCGCTCGACCATCACGTCGCTACCTTCGGGGTAGGCCACATGGAAAGCGGCCTCGATGTCTTCTTTCTTGCGCAGATCCAGTGTCACGCCCCGGCCGTGGTTGCCGTCCGAGGGCTTGACGACCACGGGCAGACCGATGTCCTGCGCTGCTTCCCAGGCCTCTTCGGGGCTGTGTACCACCTGGCCTTCCGGAATGGGCACGCCGCAGGCCTTGAGCAGGCTCTTGGTGAGATCCTTGTCGGAGGCGATGCCCTCCGCAATGGCGCTGGTGAATTCGCTCTCGGCGGTCCAAATGCGGCGCTGGCTGGCACCGTAGCCCAGTTGTACGAGGTTGCCGTCATTCAGGCGGATGTGCGGAATGCCGCGGTCGGTGGCGGCAGTTACGATGCACGCGGTGCTGGGGCCCAGGTAGCGGTCGTCCACCTCGGTGCGCACCTTGGCCACAGCGGTCGGCACATCGAAGGGCTCGTCGTTGATGGCCGCCATGATCAAACGGTGGCCCTGCTCCAGTGCCATGCGCGCCACCTGTTCGTCGCGCGCCCGGAAAACCATGCGGTACACGCCGTGCACCGAGGTGCTGCGTGTCTGTCCAAAGCCCGTGGGCATACCGGCCAAGTTGAGCAGCTCAATGACGATGTGCTCTAGCACATGGCCACACCAGGTGCCTTCCTGCAGGCGTTGCATGAAGCCGCCCCGCTCGCCCACACCGCAGTGGTGTTCGATCAGCGCGGGCAGCCAGGCTGTCAGGCGATCATTGAGCCCGGGAATCTGGTGCGAGGGATGGTTTTCCAGAGCGCCGAGATCCAGCCAGACTTCGAGCGCCGGACGGTAAGTCCAGATGTTGGGGCCGCGCAGGTAGTTGACGCGCAGGAGTTGAATGTCGTTGAATTTCGCCATGGAGTGCTGCGGAAGAAGGGGCCTGCCAAGTACGGGCGTTGCAAAAGAAGGGTCAAAGAGACGGGAGGATTGTGCGCCAGTCGGTGCGCAATGTCAGCGAATGCGGGGGGGCAGACGTTATCTCCATTCCAGGCCATGCGTGCAAAGTGCACCCGGCTGGCCCCCATCAGGGAGAATCCGCGTAAGCGCGCTGTTCGGCCCACTACGCCGACGGGGGCGGAGGAAATACCAACCAAAATGCAACATCACCATCTTGAGGACGCCTTCGGTGTCTTGAATAGCCCTTTCGGGGCCGGTTTGCGGGCCATGCTCGCCTCCGACGAAAACGTGCGGGCGGCCCTGGCGGTTGACCTGGACGCTGATCTGCACTTTGGCGCAGGTCTGCTGGTCGTGACACAGCGCCGTCTGTTGGCCTGTGATCCTGGGGCTGACACCTGGCGCGAGTGGGCACTGACGCCGGGGCAGTCGCTGCGCCTGCTTGATCATGGAGGCGTGGGTACAGTCGAGTTGCACGATGCGCAGCAACGCTTGGCGTTCTGGCGTTTTACGCTGGGGGCCCAGGCGCAGGCCTTGCAACTGGCGCAGCGCTTTGAGCAACTGACCGGGCGTCTGGCCAGCCAGGGCGGAGCTCTGGCCGAGGAGATGGATGAAGCCCGCTGTGCCGTGTGCCAGGCGGTGCTTCCCCCTGATACCGAAGAATGTCCGGCCTGCGCGCGCGCGCAGACGCCTCAGCCGTCGACCTGGGTGCTGCTGCGCCTGTGGCGATTTGCGCACCCCTACCGCATGCAGCTCGCTGCCGGTTTCGGGCTGACGCTGGCCTCCACCGCCGCCACGCTGGTGCCGCCGTACCTGACCATCCCGATCATGGACGACATCCTGATCCCGTTTCAGAACGGCAAGCAGATCGATCCTGCTCTGGTGCTGATGTATCTGAGCGGCCTGCTGGCATCGGCGTTGCTGGCCTGGGGGCTGGGTTGGGCACGCACTTATATTCTGGCGCTGGTGTCCGAGCGCATTGGCGCCGACCTGCGCACCACCACGTATGAGCATTTACTCAGACTCTCGCTCGATTATTTCGGTGGAAAACGCACGGGCGACCTGATGGCGCGCATTGGCTCGGAGACTGACCGCATCAACGTTTTCCTGTCGCTGCACGCGCTCGATTTCGTGACCGATGTGCTGATGATCTGCATGACGGCAGCCATCCTGTTTTCCATTAACCCCTGGTTGGCGCTGGTCACGCTGGTGCCGCTGCCCTTCATTGGCTGGATGATCCACACGGTGCGCGACCGTCTGCGTACCGGGTTTGAGAAGATTGACCGCGTGTGGAGCGAAGTGACCAACGTGCTCGCTGACACCATTCCCGGTATCCGCGTCGTCAAGGCCTTCGCCCAGGAAAAGCGCGAAGCCCAGCGCTTTCACGATGCCAACCAGCACAACCTGCAGGTCAACGACAAGCTCAACAAGACCTGGTCGCTGTTCACACCCACGGTGTCCTTGCTGACCGAGATCGGCCTGCTTGTTGTTTGGGGCTTCGGGATCTGGCTGGTGTCCAAAAGCCAGATTACTGTGGGGGTGCTGACCGCCTTTATCGCTTATATCGGGCGCTTCTATGGGCGGCTCGACTCCATGAGCCGCATCGTCTCTGTCACGCAAAAGGCCGCTGCCGGCGCCAAGCGCATTTTCGACATCCTGGACCACGTCAGCAACGTGCCCGACCCGGCCCAGCCCGTGCAGGTGGGCAAAGTGCAGGGGGCCATCGCCATGCGCGGTGTGGGTTTTCGCTATGGCAGCCGGGCCGTCATCAAGAACCTCGATCTGGACATTCGCCCTGGCGAAATGATCGGCCTGGTGGGTCACAGTGGTTCGGGCAAGAGCACCCTGGTCAACCTGATTTGCCGTTTCTACGACGTGAGCGAGGGTTCTATCCAGCTCGATGGCATTGATATCCGGCGCTTTTCCGTACTCGATTACCGGCGCCACATTGGCCTGGTGCTGCAGGAGCCCTTCCTGTTCTTCGGCACGATTGCCGAGAACATTGCCTACGGCAAGCCCGAAGCCACGCGCGCCGAGATCATTGCGGCCGCACGTGCTGCCCATGCGCACGAATTCATCTTGCGCCTGCCGCACGGCTATGACTCGCTGGTGGGCGAGCGCGGCCAGGGCCTGTCGGGAGGCGAGCGCCAGCGCATCAGCATTGCCCGCGCGTTGCTGATTGATCCGCGCATCCTGATCCTGGATGAGGCGACCTCTGCCGTGGATACCGAAACTGAAAAGGAAATCCAGAAGGCGCTGGACAACCTGGTGCAA
>JAUYGP010000059.1 GCA_030690515.1 Giesbergeria sp. | reverse complement strand
GGGGCAGTGGCGCTACCTGCAGCCTTGGGAAAAATTCTGACACCCCCCTGTGGCGCTGCGCGCCTCCCCCCCTCTCTCGGCTTCGCCGGGAGGGGGGACGCCCCCAGCGCGGCGGGGCGGCCCTTGCGCGGGGGCCGCTGGCCTGGGCCGCGCCGGGTTCATGCGTTGCGGGCGATGCGCGGTGCCTTGGGTCACAGACATCAAAAACCATAGCTGCCTGCGCCGTGAGTATGAGCCGCGAAGGCACTTTTGACTTAAAAATCGCCCCTCCGCTGCTACACTGCGCGGCCACAACGGAGGGAGTCCATGCATCCACAACCCATCAGCGGCGCCCCGGCGCAGCCGCTGGCCCCGGCCTCGCAGCCTATCGACGAGCATCCCCTGGAATTCACCGGCAGCGGGGGCGAATATTTCCGCGTCTGGATCGTCAACGTGCTGCTCAGCATCGTCACCCTGGGCTTTTACACACCCTGGGCGCGGCGGCGCACGGCGCAGTATTTCTACAGCCACACGCTGGTGACGGACAGCCCGCTAGAGTTCACCGCTCCCCAGGGCAAGATGGTCAAGGGCTTTGTGCTGCTGGTGCTGATCACGCTGGCCTACAACATCGCCGCCAAGACGGGGCAGGACACGGCCGTGGGCCTGTTTTTGCTGGCCGGTGCCGCGCTGGCGCCCTTCATCTGGGCCAGCGCCATGCGCTTTCGCCTGGGCGCCACGCGCTGGCGCGGCCTGCGCCTGCAGTTCAGCGCCAGCTGGAAAGAGGTCTACATCGCCAGCTGGCCTGTGTTTGCGCTGGCACTGGTGTGGTTTGGCGTTTTCTTTGGCCTGCAGATGCTCTCGCCCGAACTCTCGGATGTGCTGCAAGCGGCCGAAGAAGAAGCCCGCAAGCCGCGCATGCCCCCATTCACGGCAGCCATGGGCGGCCTGCTGGTGCTGGGCCTGGTGCTCACGGTGCTGTGTTTCATCCGCCTCGAATACAACTACAAAAGCCTGCTGGTGCTGCGCGCGCAACTGGGCGCCGAACATGGCCGCTGGAAACCCGTGTACATGGATTTCGTGAAAATCTGGCTGGCCACCGTGGCCGTGTTCATCGTGTGCGTGGTGCTCGTCTCTGTGCTCATCAGTGTGCTGGCGGGCGGCTCCATGGCCCTGGCGGCGGCCTCCAGCAAGCAGATGGGGTTGTGGATGTTCGTCATCCTCATGGTGGCCCTGGTGGTGGGCATCTTTGTGCTGTTCCTCGCATCCGCCCCGGCCCGCGCCTACCGCGAGGCGCGCATGTTCCAGCTCCTGTGGAACAACATTGGCGTGGGCCAGGTGGCGCGCTTCAAGTGCGATTTGCCCAGCGCGGGTTATGTGTGGCTGCGCATCAAGAACATGCTGCTCACCCTTTTCACGCTGGGCCTGTACCGGCCCTTTGCGCGGGTGAGTGAATACCGCATGAAGGTGGAATCCGTGACGGTGTACGTCAAGGGCGGCGTGGAGCAGGTGGCGGGCCGCATGGTGCGCCAGCAGCAGAGCGGTCTGGGCGATGCGCTGGCCGACGCGGCAGGGCTGGACCTGATCGGGTGATGGGGAACACCCCCCTGTGGCGCCTGCGGCGCCTTCCCCCCGCTCTCGAATCGCTGCGCGATTCGGGCAGGGGGACGCTCCCAGCGCCCGTACATGGGAATGCTGGCGACCCTTGCGCGGGAGCCCTGGCATGGCGCCGCGCCAGTTTTGGCAGCCGGCGCGCTGGCCTTGTTGAGGAGACAACCCGGTGAACACCTCTCCAGAATCCACCAGCGCGCCTGGCGATCTGCTGCCGGGGCGCTGGTTTGATGGGCGCAGCAGCAAGGCCCGGCCTGTGGTGGTGGGCCTGCAGCCCACGCCCCAGGGGCCCTCGCTGGTGCTGCACCCCCTGTCGCCGCCGGGCGCGGCGCCTGTGGTGTTCACCAACCAGCAGGTCGATTGGCCCGAAGCCTGGAACGAACGCCGCCCGCCGCCGCGCGTGGTGGTGGACCTGCGCGACCACGGCAGCGTAGAGATCGATGCCGTGGCCCAGTGGCGTGCCGCCCTGGCCGCCGCAGGCAACCGCCCCGGCATCGCCCAGCGCATGCAGACGCGCTGGCCTGCGCTGCTGGGCGTGACGCTGGCCGCCGTGGTCGGGCTCACCCTGTTCTACCGCTACGGCACGCCCTGGGCTGCCACGCAGCTCACGCGCTTTGTACCGCTGTCATGGGAAACCAGCGTGACCGAGAAGGCGCTGCAGCAGATGGACGAGGGCACGCTCAAGCCCAGCGCGTTGCCCCGTGCACGGCAAGACCAGCTCCAGGCACGCTTCGATGCGCTGGTGCAGCAAACGCCTGCCTCACTGCAACGCTACCGCGGCTACCAGCCACCGCTGTCGCTGGAGTTTCGCGCAGGCATGGGCGCCAACGCCTTTGCCCTGCCCGGCGGCAAGATCGTGATGACCGATGGCATCGTCAAAGCGGCCGCCGACAAGGGCCTGCCCGACGACGCCCTGGTAGGCGTGCTGGCCCACGAGATCGGCCATGTGGTGCACCGCCACACCACGCGCATGGTGGTCGAGCAAGGCGTGCTGCAGATGGGCCTGGGGCTGGCGCTGGGCGATGTGTCGGCCATTGTGTCCACGGGCAGCGCGCTGCTCACCGGGCTGTCGTACCGCCGCAGCCACGAGCGCGAGGCCGACTGCTACGCCATCGACCTGATGCGCCACGCAGCCCTGCCCACCGCCCCCATGGGCCAGTTGCTGCTGGCCATGGCGCATGAGGACGAAGCCCAAACGAAGAAGTCAGACGCCCCCGCATCGGCGGCGGACAAAGGCAAGGCCCGTGCGGACGCAAAGGCGCACCCGGTTTGGTCGCTGTTGAGCAGCCACCCGGACACCATCCAACGTGCCACCGAACTGCAACAAGGCCAGGCGCCGCATTGCCCACAAACGCACTGAAAATGATAGCTACCAGCGCTTACTGCATAAGCGCTGGAGCCATTTTTTACTTGTAAAGTGTGAAGCACGCCGATAAGCCGGATTCTGTGCACCCGGTTGCCCGGGCGTGACCGCCATTACTCTGGGCCGGGTGTCGCCACCACGGCTCGATGCTACCTACCCGCCAACTCTGCGGAACCACATCAACGTTGGCCTACTTGGTATTGCTGCGCGTAGAGATTGCCCGTTTCACCCGAAGCGGGCGCCGCCCGCTTCGGGTGGCTATGGTCTTGGCGGCTTGCGCCTCCAACCGTCTGGCTTGCGCCAGCCGTGCCCGCTTGCGCGGGCGACCGATAGAACACCTCCGGTGGCTTGCTACCTGCTCCGACTCGTCTCTGTTGCTCTAATCCTCACCTCACGGTGGGCAGCCGTTAGCTGCTACGCTGTCCTGTGCAGTCCGGACGTTCCTCCAGTGCCTGGTTTCCCAGATTGCACCAGCGGCGGTCTGGCGTGCTTCACGGGGCCGATTATCGCTGACCGGAAGCCTTCATTCACTCCATGCCCCTCACAACAGCACCATGACCACGCCTGCCCCCACCCATTTCGACACCGCCGCCCGCGATTGGGACCAGCGCCCCATGTCGCAGCAACTGGCCGCCGTGCCCGAGCGCCTGCTGGCGCAACTGCCCTTGCAGGCCAGCGACCATGTGCTTGATTTCGGTGCGGGCACGGGGCTCCTGTCTGTCCCCATTGCGCCCAAGGTGGCGCAGGTGACGGCGCTGGACATGTCGGCCGCCATGCTGCAGGTGCTGAATGAAAAAGGCTTTGCCAACATCACCACGCTGCAACAGGACATCTTTGCGGGCCTGCCAGGGCGCTACCACGCGGTGGTGAGCTGCATGGCCCTGCACCATGTCGCAGACACTGCGGCACTGCTGCGCGCATTTGCCGCCGCGCTGCACCCCGGTGGACGCATTGCGCTGGTGGATCTGTACCAGGAGGACGGCAGCTTTCACGGCGACAACGACGCCAAGGGCGTGCAGCACTTCGGTTTTGCGACCGAGGCCTTGCAGGCGCTGGCCGAGCAGGCCGGGCTGACGGACATCGCGTTCAGCGACATCCTGCGGCTGCAGCACCGCAATGGGCGGGCCTATCCGCTGTTCTTGATGACCGGGCGCAAGGCTTGATGGCGCGCATGGCGTTCAAATGGCCCCTATCGGATGGGTGCATAGTGATGGATTACCCAAGGCGGCATGGATGAACACTTTTCAACGCAAAACTGCGGGCCGTATCGCCGCCGTCACGTTGCTGATGGCGGCATGCGCCAGTCCGCTGGCCTGGATGGTCTCGCGCGAGAATGCCGAACAGGAAGTGGTGGCCTTCGCCCAGGAAGAATCGCGCCGCGTACTCACGGTGCAAAGTGGCCTGCGCCTCGATGGCCCCCAGGCTTCGGTACAGGCCGAACAGGCAGCCCAGTTGCTGACTGGCGGTCTGTTTGAAATCGCAGAAATCTACGACCCCAATGGTCGCAAACTCGCCGAATCGGTCACCGAGGCGGGTGAAGGGCTGGAGAAACAATTGCCCGGCCACGGCACCCCCCACTATGCCAAGCCTTTTTACGAAAACATGACCTTGCCCGATGGCGAATGGGCCTTGCGTGTGTTTGTGCCCCTGCGCGCTACCGCATCGGGCCCCGTGACCGGCTACTTCGAGGGGGTGCGCATCATTCCCAAATGGCAAAACCAGCAAATTTCGTCTGACGCCTTCATCGTCAGCCTGATGGTATGTCTGGCCTCGCTGGTATGTGGTGCCGTCATCTACCCGGTGGTGGTGCACCTGTCCAAAGAGAACGAGCACAAGGCCCAGCAGGTACTGGAATCACACATTGCCATGATGGAAGCACTGGGACGAGCCATCGCCAAGCGCGACTCCGACACCGGCGCCCACAACTACCGCGTGGCCTGGCTGGCAGCCCGCACCGCCGAGACCCTGGGCTTGGAAGGTGCCACCATGCAATCGCTGATTGCGGGCAGCTTTTTGCACGATGCGGGCAAGATCGGTATACCGGATGCCATCCTGCTCAAGCCCGGGCGCCTGGACGATGCAGAAATGGCCATCATGCGCACCCATGTGGCACAGGGCGAAGACATCGTGAGTGGCGCGGGCTGGCTAGATGGTGCTCGCGACGTGGTTGGCAGTCACCATGAAAAATGGGATGGCTCAGGCTACCCGCGCGGCTTGTCGGGAGAAGGCATTCCTCTGTCGGCCCGTATCTTTGCCGTGGCCGATGTGTTCGACGCTCTCAGCTCCCGCCGCCCGTACAAGGAGCCCCTGCCTTTTGAGCAGGTCATGGCCATCCTGCACGAAGGCCGCGGCAGCCATTTCGACCCCGCCGTGCTGGACACCTTCGCCACGCTGGCCCCAGCCCTGAACCGCGCATTGCAGGGGCTGGACGAAGCCGCCACCCGCAAGCTGATGACCGACATGGTGCATCGGCACTTTGAAGTTCTGGTCTGACGACGGCACAGGCTCTTGCAGGGATCGGCTATATGCAAATAACCTGAAGACACTGACAAGTGCGCCAGAATGGCCTACACATTTTCTTTTTCGTTCAGGAGGCGCCGCCATGAAAGTCGACAACATTCTGCAAACCATCGGCAACACGCCGCACGTGCGCATCAACCGCCTGTTTGGCGCGGATGCCAACGTGTGGATCAAGTCCGAACGCAGCAACCCCGGCGGCTCCATCAAGGACCGCATCGCCCTGGCCATGGTGGAAGACGCCGAAAAATCGGGCGCCTTGAAGCCCGGCGGCACCATCCTCGAGCCCACCTCGGGCAACACCGGCATCGGCCTGGCGCTCGTCGCTGCCGTCAAGGGCTACAAACTGATTCTGGTGATGCCCGACAGCATGAGCATCGAGCGCCGCCGCCTGATGCTGGCCTACGGCGCCAGTTTTGACCTGACCCCCAAGGAAAAGGGCATGAAAGGCGCCATCGCCCGCGCCGAGGAACTGCAGGCGCAAACGCCTGGCAGCTGGATTCCGCAGCAGTTCGAGAACCCCTCCAACGTTGAAGTGCATGTGCGCACCACGGCGCAGGAAATCCTGGCCGACTTTCCCGACGGCCTGGATGTGCTGATCACCG
>JAUYGP010000052.1 GCA_030690515.1 Giesbergeria sp. | reverse complement strand
GCGGACGGCGGGTGCCGGGATGTGCGCCCGGCGGCGCAGTCACTTTCGTTCGCTTCGCCGAAAGAAAGTAACCAAAGAAAGGGCGACCCCGCTGCTCGTGTCCCCTTCGCTGCGCTACGGGGCAACCTGCGGTGCGCGGCGCAAAGCGGGGTCCGCGCAAACTCGCTGCGCTCAAACAGCGCGCGGCCCTGATCCGCTTTGCGCCTGTGCTCCTCGGCACGGGCAGAGGGGATGGGATACCAACAGCCCTGCGGGCCATCGCTGCGCTCGGCCTCAGCACGGGCGTGGCCCAAGTTACGCGAGCGGCGCAGGCATTGGGGTCGGATCACGATGCAGCGCAGCGAAACTCGTGCTCAGACCCCAATCCCGGAATGGTGGGCGCGGTCTCCGCTAGCTCAAGCGACCGCTTTCAAGACAATTCAAAAAGTAGATAAAAACAGCCTCTAGCGCTTATCCATCAAGCGCTAGCAGCTATCAAAACAGAAGTCCACCGGAGACGCCATGACCGCCCCCTACCTGCTCGCCATCGACAACGGCACGCAAAGCGTGCGCGCCCTGCTGTTCGACTTGCAGGGCAATCTGGTGGACAAATCGCAGGTAGCGATCACCTACCAGTCACCCGAACCCGGCTGGATGGAAGCGGACGCCGACGTATTCTGGCAAGCCCTGTGCCAGGCCTGCCAGCAGCTTTGGCAAACCACGAGCGTCAACAAAAGCGACATCGCCGGCCTCGTCATCACCACCCAGCGCGGCACCACGCTGGCGCTGGACGAACACGGCCAGCCGCTGCGCCCCGCCATGATCTGGCTCGACCAGCGCCGCGCCGAACACGCCCCGCGCCTGGCGTGGTGGTGGGAGGCGGCCTTTCGCGCCATTGGCATGCGGGACACCGTGCGCCACTTTCAGAAAGAGGCCGAGGCCAACTGGATCGCCCAGCACCAGCCCGAACTGTGGGCGCGCACCCGCACCTATTTGCTGCTCTCGGGCTACCTGAACTACCGCTTCACCGGGCGCTTTGTCGATTCCATCGCGTCACAGGTCGGCTACGTGCCCTTCGACTACAAAAAAGGCCACTGGGCGCCACCACACGACTGGAAGTGGCAGGCCCTGCCCATCACGCCCAACATGCTGCCCGAGCTGGTGCCCGCAGGCACGGTCATTGGCGAAGTGAGCCAACAGGCCGCACAGGACACGGGCATCCCCGCAGGCTTGAGAGTGCTGGCGGGCGCAGCCGACAAGGCCTGCGAAGTGCTGGGCGCCGGGTGCCTGACGCCCGAGATTGCCTGCCTCTCGTACGGCACCGCCGCCACCATCAACACCACCACGCCGCGCTACCTGGAGGCCACGCCCTTCATCCCGCCCTACCAGGCGGCAGTGCCGGGGCACTACAACACCGAGGTGCAGATCACGCGCGGGTTCTGGATGGTCAACTGGTTCAAGGAACAGTTTGGCCTGCATGAGCAGCAGCAGGCCGTGCGCGAGGGTGTCACACCGGAAAGCCTGTTCGACGCCCTGGTGGGCCACGTACCGCCCGGCGCCCAGGGCCTCATGCTGCAGCCCTTCTGGAACCCCGGCATCAAGGTGCCCGGCCCCGAGGCCAAGGGCGCAGTCATCGGTTTTGGCGACGTGCACACCCGCGCCCACCTGTACCGTGCCATCCTCGAAGGCCTGGCCTACGCGCTGCGCGAGGCCAAGGAACGCATCGAACGCCGTGGCGGTGCGCCCATCACCCTGGTGCGGGTGTCGGGTGGCGGCTCGCAAAGCGACGCCGCCATGCAGATCACCGCCAACATCTTCAACCTGCCCTGCGAGCGCCCACATTTGTACGAGACCAGCGGCCTGGGCGCCGCCATGATTGCCGCCGTGGGCCTGGGCTTGCATGCCGACTACGCAACCGCCGTGGCCGCCATGGCGCGCATGGGCGACCGGTTCGAGCCCGAGCCCGAGCACGCGCACACCTACGACCAGCTCTACCGGCGGGTGTACTGCCGCATGTACAAGCGCCTGCAACCGCTGTACCGCGACATCCGCGCCATCACCGGCTACCCTTCGCACGATTGAATCACTGGAGCCTCGCCATGAAACGCCTCCTCCTCGCCGCCCTGCTGGCCCTGGGCAACACAGGCAGCGCACTGGCCTGGAGCAACCACGCCCTGGCCAGCTACCGCGCTTTCGAGGGCATGCCCGAGGTGGCGCAGGCCGCCCCGGTCAAGGCCGAACCGCTCGAAACGTTTCTGGCCGCGCAGGCCCAGCCCATCGCGGCGCTGCTGGCCCGGCAAGATGCCTGGGCGCAGGCCCACATTGCGCACTACCCGCCGCTGCCCGCCCCGCTGCGCTTTGATGCGCAGGTGGCACAGCAAGGCCCGCTGGCGCTGCGCAAGGCATTTTTGACGGCGTTGCGCGTGTCGCCCGAAAGCCGCTTGGCTCTGTACGTGCAGCCCGACCCCTGGAGCACGGCACCGCAGGCCGAGCCCCTGGCGCAGGACACCGTCAATGCCCTGTCCGTGCGCGAAAAAGAGGGCGGCCACCACTTTGTGCGCCTGCTTGCGGGCGAAACCGTAGC
>JAUYGP010000049.1 GCA_030690515.1 Giesbergeria sp. | reverse complement strand
AGGTGATCGAGGCGCACCTGGTTTCCGGCGACTACGACTACCTGCTGCGCGTGGTGGTGAAAGACACGCGCGACTACGAGCGCCTGCTGCGCGAGAAGCTCTACAAGATCAAAGGCATTAGGCACAGCCGATCCAGTTTTGTGCTGCGCACGCTGAAGAAGGCGGACCTGCCTTTGTCGGTCTACTGAAATTTCAATGAAAATGACTTGTAGCGCTTTTTGGTAAAGCGTTATTAGCTATTGAAAAAGGAGCGTACGACCATGGGTGTCGAGATTCCCAAACAGGCCCGCGCCGATGCGGTAGCCTCCATCGAGCGGTATTTCCAGGAGCAACTGGAGCAACGCATCGGCAACATCGCCGCCAGTGCGCTGTTGGGTTTTTTCCTGGAGGAGGTGGGGCCGCTGGTCTACAACCAGGCGGTGGCCGACGTGCAGGAGCGCTTGCTGCAGCGTGTCGAAGAACTGGACATTGAGCTGCACCAGGACGCCTTTGCCTACTGGCCACGCCAGGAACGCGAACGCCGGGGGCGCAGTCGATAAAAAAGGGCCTGCGTTGGCAGGCCCTTGGGTCGGCTTCTCAGGACATCACATGCCCGAGTAGTTGGGCCCGCCGCCGCCTTCGGGCGTGACCCACACGATGTTCTGCGTGGGGTCCTTGATGTCGCAGGTTTTGCAGTGCACGCAGTTCTGCGCATTGATCTGCAGGCGCTGTGCATTGCCCCCCTTGGCTTCGTCGGGCACGAACTCGTACACGCCGGCCGGGCAGTAGCGGGCTTCGGGCCCTGCGTACTTCGCCAGGTTGATCTGGACCGGCACGCTGGCATCCTTGAGCGTGAGGTGCGAGGGCTGGTTTTCAGCGTGGTTGGTGTTGCTGATGAAGACGCTCGAGAGCCGGTCGAAGGTGAGCTTGCCATCGGGCTTGGGGTAGACGATGGGCTTGCACTCGGCGGCGGGCTTGAGATAGGCGTGGTCGGGCTTGTCGCGGTGCAGCGTCCACGGAATATGGCCGCGCAGTACAAAGTGCTCTAAGCCGTTCATCAGCGTGGCGGTGGTCAGGCCGTACTTGAACCAGTTTTTGAAGTTGCGGTCCTTGTTCAGCTCGGTGTGCAGCCAGCTGGCCTCAAAAGCCTTGGGGTAGGCGCTCAGTTCGTCGTGCTGGCGCCCGGCCACGATGGCGTCGTAGGCGGCTTCGGCGGCCAGCTTGCCGGTCTTGATGGCAGCGTGGCTGCCCTTGATGCGGCTGACGTTCAGGTAACCGGCATTGCAACCCACCAGCGCGCCGCCCGGGAACACCGTCTTGGGGAGCGAGTTGATGCCGCTGGCGTTGATGGCGCGCGCGCCATACGACAGGCGCTTGGCGGTGATTTCGCCCTGGGCGTTCTCGAAGTAGTAGCGGACGTTGGGATGCGTTTTCCAGCGCTGGAATTCCTCGAACGGGCTCAGGTAAGGGTTGGTGTAGCCCAGGCCGGTGACAAAGCCCACGGCCACCTTGTTGTCCTCCATGTGGTACATGAAGGCGCCACCATAGGTGCTGCTGTCCATGGGCCAGCCGGCAGAGTGCATCACAAAGCCAGGCTGGTGGCGCGATGGATCGATTTCCCACAGTTCCTTGATGCCGATACCAAAACTCTGGGGGTCGCGGTTTTCATCGAGCTTGTAGCGTGCGATGAGCTGCTTGCCCAGGTGGCCCCGTGCGCCTTCGGCAAACACGGTGTACTTGGCGTGCAGCTCCATGCCCAGCTGGAAGTCGCCCGTGGGCTCGTGTTCCTTGCTGACGCCCATGTTGCCGGTGGCCACGCCTTTGACGGAGCCGTCGTCGTTGTACAAAACCTCAGCGGCGGCGAAGCCGGGGAAAATTTCCACGCCCAGGGCTTCGGCCTGTTCGGCCATCCACTTGCTGACGTTGCCCAGGCTGACGATGTAGTTGCCGTGGTTGTGCGCAAACGGGGGCAAGACCATGTTGGGTACGCGAAAGCCCGAGCGCTCGCTCAGGAACATATAGGCGTCTTCGGTCACCGGCTGGTTCAAAGGCGCGCCGCGTTCTTTCCAGTCGGGGATCAGCTCGGTCAGCGCCTTCGGGTCCATGATGGCGCCCGAGAGGATGTGCGCGCCTGGCTCCGAGCCTTTTTCCAGCACCACGACCGAGACATCCTGGCCTTTTTCGGCGGCCAGTTGCTTGAGGCGGATGGCTGTGGCCAGGCCGCCGGGGCCACCACCCACGACCACCACGTCGTATTCCATGGCTTCGCGAGGACCGAATTGGGCGAGGATTTCTTCGTTTGTCATGTGCTTCTCGTCGGGCATTTGATAATGGGGTGATTTTCTACAAACAGGGGGCGTAACCTCTGTCCGTCGTGCGACTGATTGTATTCACGGAATATAGACAATCGAACGACCGTTCTTTTTCGTTCAGTGGAGAGACTCTAAATGGCCTACAGCATCGATTTGTCCGGACGTGTGGCGTTTGTTACCGGGGCTTCTAGCGGCCTGGGCGCACAGTTTGCCCGTACCCTGGCCCGCGCCGGTGCCGGCGTGGTGCTGGCCAGCCGCCGCATTGAAAAACTCAAGGAGCTGCGTGCGCGTATCGAAGGGGAGGGCGGTGACGCCCATGTGATCGAGCTGGATGTCACCGACCACGATTCCATCAAGTCCGCCGTGGCGCATGCCGAGACCGAAATGGGCTCCATCGACATCCTGGTGAACAACTCGGGCGTGAGCACCACGCAGCGCCTGCAGGACGTGACGCCCGACGACTACGACTTTATTTTCGACACGAACGTGAAGGGCGCCTTCTTTGTGGCGCAAGAGGTGGGCAAGCGCATGCTGGCCCGCTCGCGCGGCGCCGCGCCCGGCAGCTTTACCGGTGGGCGCATCATCAACATCGCCTCGATGGCGGGCCTCAAGGTATTGCCGCAGATCGGCGCCTACTGCATGAGCAAGGCGGCGGTGGTGCAAATGACGAAAGCCATGGCGCTGGAATGGGGGCGCTTTGGCATCAACACCAACGCCCTGTGCCCAGGCTACATCGATACGGAGATCAATCACGACCACTGGCGTACCGAGCAGGGCCAGAAGCTGATCGCCATGCTGCCGCGCAAGCGTGTGGGCCAGCCGCAAGACCTGGACGCGCTCATCGTCATGCTGGCCAGCGACCAGAGCCATTTCATCAACGGCGCGGTGATTGCAGCCGACGACGGCTTTGCTGTGTGATGGCCGTGGGAGACACTGGTTGTGAAGATTGAAATTCCCGAGAAAAAGAAGCTGGTGCACGAGATGAGTCTCCCCATCCGCTGGGGCGACATGGATGCCATGGGGCACGTGAACAACACCGTGTATTTCCGCTACATGGAGACGGTGCGTATCGAGTGGATGCGTGCCGTGGGCTGTAACCCCGACCCGCAAGGCCAGGGGCCGGTGATCGTGAATGCCTTCTGCAATTTCTACAAGCAGCTGGAATACCCGGGCGATGTGCTGGCGAAAATGTACGTGAGCGATCCCGGTCGCACCACGTTCGAAGCCTGGTGCACGCTGGAGCGCAGCGACCAGCCCGGCGTGATTTGTGCCGCAGGCGGCGCCACCACCATCTGGGTGGATTTTCCGCAGCAAAAGGCGATGACGCTGCCCGACTGGATGCGGGCGCTGGTGACGGCGTGATGCGCGCTTGTAGCGGGCAAGAGCAGCATCGCTGTAATTTCAAGCCAAATTGCTTGACTAGCGACATACCTCAGATGTGGTCATCCGCCTCTGTACAAATAGCGGCGCTCGGGATGGGTCCCCTCTCCCCAACCCTCTCCCGCGAGGGGCGAGGGAGTGAAAACCATCTGAGAGATGTTCCTAATCAGGCAAAATTGGCCGCTAACGCTTATCTCGTAAGCGCTATTAGCTATCAATACAAGAGCATCACTTCTGCCGAGGCACCCGCCCCATCAGGTAGAACTCGGGGTTGGGCTGCATGCCGGCAAAGCTGGCCATGCGGTTGGACAGGCCAAAGAACGCGGTGATGGCGGCGATGTCCCAGATGTCTTCGTCGTCAAAACCGTGCGCGTGCAGGGCCTCGAAATCGGCGTCGTTGATCTCGTGCGATTGCAGGCAGGCCTTCATTGCAAAGTCGAGCATGGCGCGCTGGCGGGGCGTGATGTCGGCCTTGCGGTGGTTGATGGCCACCTGGTCGGCCACAAAGGGCTTTTTCTCGTAGATACGCAGAATGGCGCCGTGCGCGACCACACAGTACAGGCACTTGTTGGCGCTGCTGGTGGTGGTGACGATCATCTCGCGGTCGCCCTTGGTGAGATTGCTGGTGCGGCCTGCGCTTTCGGGCTCCATCAGCGCATCGTGGTAAGCAAAAAAGGCGCGCCACTCGGCGGGGCGGCGGGCAAAGCCCAGAAATACGTTGGGAATGAACCCCGCCTTTTCCTGCACCGCCAGGATTT
>JAUYGP010000041.1 GCA_030690515.1 Giesbergeria sp. | reverse complement strand
CAGGACACATCCGCTTCGTGATCTGACTCGCCGCATTTGTCTGAACGCAGCTGCGCAGCAGCGTAGTGAGTTATGCGGCGCACCCCGCAAGCACCCCGACGCAGGTTGCCCCGCAGGGGCCGCAGGCTGTGGGGCGCGTTTCTTTGCCTCCTTTCTTGTCGCGCACAAGAAAGGAGGTCGCCCGCCGGGGCGAATCCCGGCCTCCGCCCGCTGCAAAGGCATACCGATAGATATCAAAACAATAGCTACCAGCGCTTACCCAATAAGCGCTAGAGCCCAAAAATACTCAATATTTCAACCGCGCGTAATCCGTCTTCTGCGCCGCCTCACGCGCCTGGCGCAGGGTGTGAATGCCCTGCTCCTGCAACAGCGGAATCAGCCGCAACCAGATCTCGGCCGTCACCAGCGCATCGCCCAGCGCCGTGTGGCGCCCGAGCACAGTCACATTGAACCGTTCGGCAATGGCCTCCAGACGGTGCGAATCCTGGTGCGGGTGCACCACCGCCGACAGCAGCAGCGTGTCCAGCACCGGCTGGTGGAAGGCAATGCCCGTGGCCTCTTCCTGCAACTGCAGAAAACGCATGTCGAACGCCGCGTTGTGCGCCACCAGCACGGTGTCCTGCGCAAAGGCATGGAACACGGGCAGCACCTCGCCAATGCGCGGCTTGTCCACCACCATGTCCTCAGAGATGCCGTGGATGGGAATGGACGCCGCAGGGATGGCGCGCCCCGGGTTCACCAGTTGTTCAAAACACTCTTGCCGCAGCAGCTTGCCGTTGACGATGCGTGCCGCCCCGAGCTGGATGATGGCGTCGCCCCCTGCGGGATTGAGGCCCGTGGTTTCCGTGTCAAACACGGTATAGGTTAGCTCGGACAGGAGCCGGTCGTCCAACACGCTGCCCTGCTCAGACATCTGAAACAAGTCGAAATCGTAGTACTCGGGGCGGCTGAAATCGCTCTCGCCCACCGCCGCATCCACCACCCCTTGCACGCTGGCCAGGGGCAGCATGAAACGAAAGAAGGCCTGGTGGCGCACCCGCTCGCGCTCAAACCACATCTCGCCGCCATCGCGCTCGATCACATCGCGCACGGAGAGTGGGCTGCGTTCGTTACCAAAACGCATGGAATCCATTTCCCAGCTCATCACGGTCTCATTGCTCATGGCCTGGCCGCTCCAGACCAGATCGAGCTGGGCATGCGCGCCCGAAGCCTGCAGCCGCAGTTGCAGAAAGCGCACCTCAAATTCATCCACCAGCCGGTGGGCAAGGTAGGTCAAGGCCTGCAGCAGGGTGTAGCTGTCTACCTTAAGCCACAGGCTCGTATCGACCGCATCCAGTGTGACGGGACACGTGCAATGCGCTGCAATCTGGCGCTGGGCAGCCGTCGCCAGATCGGCGCCCAGCATGTCCTCCATGGGCCAGCGGGTCTTGAGCCGCTGCGTGGCGCGCTGTGCCAGGTCGGTGATGCGCCGCCCCATGGCGCCCACCTCTTCGCGCACCACACTCAGAAAGCGCTCGCGCATCGCCGGTTCCAGATCGGAGTAACCCAGCATGTCCACGGCCGTCTGGATATTGGCCAGCGAAGCACGGCTGCCTTCCGTCAACCCGTGCAGGAGTTGGTCGCGCGCCGCCTCTTCCTCGACGCTGGCCGTGACGTTGTTGAGCAGCAGCACAAAGCCGCTGACCACGGCCTGCGTGGCCTGGGCTGCCACGCCGTCATCCCCCACGGCACGCACCGGAGCCACCTGTACGCGCAGCAACTGCCCGCCCTGCGTGGTGGTGACAAACTGCGCCGACGGACTGGCCACACCCCGCACCATGCTCTGGTGGATGCGTTCCAGGGCGTGGGCCAGTAGCTGCCGGTCGAACACGGCATAGATGGAGCGGCCAATGCCGACCAGCTCCGTGCCATCGGCCAACCCGGGTTCTGGCGAGAGGGCGCGAAACTGCTGGCGCGCGCGCTGGTTGTAAAGCAGGATGCGCCCGTCGCGGTTGCACACCACCACGCTCTGGTTCAATTCGGCCATCAGGGCGGCCAGGCGGTCCTTTTCCTGCTGCACGCGCACACTGGCCTGGGCCACCTGCTCGGTCATGTCGCCACGCAACTGGTCGCGCTGTGCTGCCAGTTCATTCACGGCATTGGCCAGGGCCTGCATTTCGGCCGTGCCCCGGGGTTTGAGCTTCTGCGGCGTGGTGGCGGACAACACCACGCGGGTTTCTTCCAGCAGCTGGTACGGTGCACCCACATAGCGGCGGTGCAAAACACGCAGAACGCCCGCCACCAGCACCAGCCCAATCAGCCAGCCTACCGCCACCAGGGCCGTGCGCGATGCCAGCACATCGCCCACGGCACCCCGCTCTTGCGGCGACAGCGTGGACCAGACAATCACGGACATCAGCACCAGCCACAAGGCCATGACCAGGCCCGAAGCGGCGATGGCCCACAGCAGCCGGGGATCGGTCTTCTTCATGCCGGTGTCTCCCCCAGCAGCTCCGCCACCTTCTGCACCAGTTCGCGGGTGGAGAAGGGTTTGGTCATGTAGGCATCGGCCCCCAGGGCCAGGCCCTTGGCCACGTCGGTCTCACGCCCCTTGGCGGTCAACATCAATATCTTGGTCGCCTGCAGGGTCTCATCGGCCCGAACAGCCTGGCAGACCTCGAAGCCCGTCTTGTGCGGCATCATCACATCGAGCAACACCAAAGCGGGCTTCTCGCGCGCAATGGCCTCGAGCGCTTCCTGGCCGTCGCGGGCAACAACCACCGCATAGCCTTCGCGCTGTAGGAGGTACTCCAGCGAGATCACGATGTTGGGTTCGTCGTCGGCAATCAGAATTTTGTGCGTCATGGGTTTGTGTCTCCGGAGGTGGGGGCGTCAAAGGGCAGCCAAAAGCAAAAGCACGCGCCCTGCTGGTCTGTCGGCTCCAGCCACAACCGCCCGCCAAAGTGCTCGGCAATATGGCGGCTGATCGGCAGGCCCAGGCCGGTTCCGTGCGCCACCTGGGCGCCCATATCGGTCTGGTGAAAACGGTCAAAAATCATGGCCTCATGGCCGGGCTCCACACCTGGGCCATTGTCCTGCACGCTCACGGTGACGCCCTGGTCATCGTGCACCAGCCGCACCTGCACCTGCCCTCCGGTGGACGGCACGAACTTCGCAGCATTTGAGAGGAGATTGAGAAGCACCTGGAGAATGCGGTCAGGGTCCGCCTGGAGCGGGGGAACCCCGTCGGACAACTGCAGGCGTACCTGGGCCGCGCGCTCCCGGAACACCTCCGCCGTGGTGGCCACCGCGCGCTCTACCAAAGAGCGTATGTTCACCTGAGCAACATGCCATTCGGCATGACCCGATTCGATTTTGGCCATGTCCAGCACCTGGTTGACCAGGCGGGTCAGGCGCTCCGTCTCGGCCACGATGATGCCAACGAACTGCTGGCGCTGGGCGGCGGACATCTCGGTGTCGTCCTGCATGAGTTCAGCCAGTGCCCGGATGGACGTCAGCGGTGTGCGCAGTTCGTGCGTGACAGACGACATGAAGTCGTCCTTGAGTCGGTCCAGGCTTTGCAACTGCTCGTTGGCGGCGCGCAGTTCGGCCGTGGCCTGCTCCAGCGAACGCGACTTACCCTCCAGCGCGCGCGAGTAGGCGCGTATCTGGGACGCCTCATCCAGAATGCGCAGCACGTCTTCGGGCGAGAGCGTCTCCTCCTCGGCGACCGAGGCCACCAGCGCCCGAGCCGATGCACTGCCCACAGCACCCGCAAGCTGGGTTTCAACAAACTGCACCAGGCGGGCGTCGGGCCGCAGCGCTTGCACCTGGCGCACGCCCATGCGCTGCGCATAGCCTTCAAACAGCGTGCGTGCCTTGGTAGCGCCCAAAAACCGCTCACCCAGCCGCAACAAATCCTGCGTATTGGCCCGCCCGCGCCAGAACACGGGGCTGGAGGCCGCCGTGCGCTGGAACACATCAACAAACAGCAGCGCCTGGCTGGCCTCGCGGCCCGAGGGCACGCGCCACAACGAGACCCCCACATAGGCGACGCTATTGACCAGCATGCTCCAGAACAACGAATGGGTGAGACCATCAAACCCCTGCAAACCCAGCAGTTGTTCCGGCCGCAGCCAGGTCAGCCCCCAAGGCCCCTGGGCAATAAAACCTGTATCCAGCCAGCCCGACTTGGCAATCGACGGCAGCATGAGGGTATAGGCCCACATCAAAAACCCCGCAAGCAAGCCCGCCAGCGCGCCTTGCCGGGTGCCGCCCTTCCAGTACATGCCGCCCAGCACCACCGGGGCAAACTGCGCCACCGCTGCAAAGCTGATGAGCCCGATGCTCACCAGCGCGTAGGCTTCCCCCGCCAGGTGAAAGTACACATACCCCAGCACCAGCACCCCCAGAATGGCGGCGCGCCGGATGCCCAGCAGCACGCGCGACAGGTCTTGCCCTTCGCTGCTGCGCAGGTGGCGCCAGCGCAGCAGCATGGGCAGCACCAGTTCGTTGCTGACCATGATGGACACTGCCACGGTTTCGACAATGACCATGCCCGTGGCCGCAGACAACCCCCCGACAAAGGCAAACAGCGCCAGCGCGTTCTGCCCAGCAGCCAGGGGCAGCGACAGCACGAAGTTCTCTGCGTTCGCCTGGCCCGGCCCAAAATACAGCAGGCCGCCCAGAGCAATGGGCAGCACAAACAGATTGATGAGCAGCAGATACAAGGGAAACACCCAGACGGCGCGGCGCAGGTGGGTCTCGCGCACGTTTTCCACCACCATGACCTGGAACTGGCGGGGCAGGAAAACCACCGAGAACATCGACAACACGGTCAGCGCAAACCACTGCGCCCAGGCAAACTGCCCCCCCTGCTCCAGGCGCAGCAGTTGCTGCAGCTCTGGCACGGCCTGCGCGCGAGCAAACAGATCGCCCAGGCCATCAAACAGGCTGTAGACCACAAAGAAACCGACCGACAGAAATGCCACCAGCTTGACCACCGATTCGAAGGCGATGGCCGCCACCATGCCCTCGTGCCGCTCCGTCGTGTCCAGATGCCGCGCACCAAACACCATGGCAAAACCGGCCAGAACCAGTGCCACATAGAAGGCACTATCCTCGCTCCAGTGCAGGGGCAATGCAGCGGTGGCCCCTTCGGTGGCTGTCAGCAGGGTGTACCCGGCCGAGACGGCCTTGAGCTGCAAGGCGATGTACGGCACGATGCCCACGACCGCAATCAGGGTCACCAAACCTGCCAGCAGCGGGCTTTTGCCGTAGCGGCTGGCAATAAAGTCGGCAATGGACGTGATGCGGTAGGTCTTAGCAATCCGGATCATCTTGCGCAGCACAATCCAGCCCAGCACCATGACCAGCGTAGGCCCCAGGTAGATGGGCAAAAACCAGACGCCGCCCGAGGCCGCGCGCCCCACACTGCCAAAGTAGGTCCAGGCCGTGCAATACACCGCAAGCGAAAGCGCATAAACCCAGGGGTTGGCAATAACGGAACGGCCTTGCTGCGCACGTCGGTCGGCCCAATACGCCACGGCAAACAGCAGCAGCAGGTAAGCAAAGGACGCCGTGACAACGAGAAAGGGCGAAAGCATGGGCTAGCCCTGGTCTTCTGGCGGCGGCGGTATACCCGCACGCTCATCGGGCAGCTCATCGAAGCGATCTTGCGGACGCTCCATCAACCACGCCAGCGCCGCAATGATGCCCGCCCACAGCAGCAGCAAGGCCAGCGGGAAAAGCGGAATTCCCCACAGAACCACATCACGGTCCCACAGGCCCAGCAGCGGAAAATTGAACAGCAACCAACCGCCAGCGAACAGAGCAACCAGGCGTTGGGAGCCGAGTCCTTTGAGCACGACGGTCTCCTGGCAAGAAGGTCTAAGCGCCTCCCTGCTGCCATTGTGCGCCCTGCACTTACCAAGGTCTTACGTGCCGGGCGGCAGGTTGGCATTCAGCCTTTGGACTCGACCTTGGCCTTGCCCTTGGAGAAGGTATTGTGCGCCTGGCGCGACAGGGCGAAGTCCAGGAAAAACTTGCACCAGATCGTGCTACCTGCCATGGCAGACCAGGTGTTGTAGTCGAACAGACCCATCGCCACCGTCACGATCACCACGGACGCGACACCCCCGGCAACGAGATTGATCGCCACCGTATAGGGCGCATATTTTTCAGGGTTGGGGGGAGATTCACCGCGTTTGAGCGCCACGTCGGAAAAATCGCGCCGAACCACAATGCGCCAGGCTCGGCGAAACCAGAAGTACGCCATGGGGAACAGCGCCAGATACAGAATCCACGTCAAGGCGACGTTGACATCAAAAACCATGCAGGGCTCCCAGATACGGTGGCACTCTGCTACGCAGCGCCACCCCGGTCTTCAGAAAAAAGGCCCTGCCAGCACAGCCGACAGGGCCTCTATTGTGACTGCCGCTGCGCAAGCGCGGCGGCAGTCCGGTCTTACACCGTGGCCGAAACCTTAGTGCGAACCATCCACCAGCTTGGAGCCGCGTGGGATACGCACAGCCTCAACCATAGCCTGGATATGCGCCGGTGGAGGTGCCGTAACCTTGTCCACCAGGAAAGCCACAGCAAAGTTCACCATTGCACCGACTGCACCAATGGCTTCTGGCGTGATGCCGAAGAAGCTGTTGGCGCCGCCAATCAGGCCCAGATACTCTGTGCCCTTGATGAAGAACAGGCCCTTGTGTGCGAACACATAGAACAGCGTGAAGAACAGGCCAGCCAGCATACCGGCCATGGCGCCTTCCTTGTTCATCTTCTTGCTGAAAATACCCATCATGATGGCGGGGAACAGCGAGCTGGCAGCAATACCGAAGGCCAGGGCCACGGTACCTGCAGCAAAGCCCGGTGGGTTCAGACCCAGATAGCCTGCCACCACAATGGCCACAGCCATGGACATCTTGCCCGCCAGCAGCTCGTTCTTCTCGCTGATGTTGGGGTTGAACACGCCCTTGACCAAGTCATGCGACACGGCCGAGGAAATGGCCATAAGCAGACCAGCCGCCGTAGACAGCGCCGCAGCCAAACCACCCGCAGCCACCAACGCAATCACCCAGTTGGGCAGCAGCGCAATTTCCGGGTTGGCCAGCACGATGATGTCGGCATTCACGTTCAGTTCGTTGCCCTTCCAGCCTGCAGCAGCAGCCTTTTCGGTCACGGCAGCGTTCTTGGTCTTGTCGTTGTAGTACTGGATGCGGCCGTCACCGTTCTTGTCTTCGAACTTCAGCAAACCGGTCTTTTCCCAACGCTTCATCCAGTCAGGACGCTCTTCGTACTTGATGCTGGATTCGGCACCAAACGGATCGGCATTCTGCATCACCACACCGGGCGTGATGGTGCGGATCAGGTTGGTCTTGGCCATGGCCGCCACAGCAGGAGCCGTGGTGTACAGGATGGCGATAAAGATCAGGGCCCAGCCAGCCGAGCTGCGTGCGTCCTTCACCGAAGGCACGGTAAAGAATCGCATGATGACGTGCGGCAGACCCGCGGTACCAATCATCAGCGACAGGGTGTACATGAACATGTTCAGCGTGCTGCCAGGCAGTTGCGTGGTGTACTTGCCAAAACCCAGATCGGTAACGATCTTGTCGAGCGTGCTCAGCAGTGACACATCGTGGCCCACCAGATTGGAACCCAAGCCCAACTGGGGAATCGGGTTGCCGGTGAGCTGCAGCGAGATGAACACTGCAGGCACGGTGTAGGCCAGGATCAGCACGACGTACTGCGCCACCTGGGTGTAGGTGATGCCCTTCATGCCGCCGAACACTGCGTAGGCGAACACGATGGCCATGCCCACGTAGATGCCGGTGTCGCTGGAAACGCCCAGGAAGCGCGAGAACGCCACGCCCACACCGGTCATCTGACCAATGATGTAGGTGAGCGACGCGACCAGCAGGCAAAGCACGGCGACAGTGCTGGCGCTCTTGGAGTAGAAGCGGTCACCAATGAATTGCGGCACCGTGAACTTGCCAAACTTGCGCAGGTAGGGAGCGAGCAGCATGGCCAGCAGCACGTAGCCACCGGTCCAGCCCATCAGGAAAAGGCCACCGCCGTAACCCATGTTGGAGATCAAACCCGCCATGGAGATGAACGAAGCGGCACTCATCCAGTCGGCGGCCGTAGCCATACCGTTGGTAATGGGGTGCACGCTGCCGCCGGCCGCGTAGAACTCGCTGGTCGATCCGGCGCGAGCCCAGATCGCGATGCCGATGTAGAGCGCAAAGCTCAGACCGACGAAGATGTAAATAGTTGTTTGCAGATCCATGATTCAGTCCTCAGTCTTCGTGTACGTCGAACTGTCGGTCAATGTCACCCATCTTTTTTGCGTAATAAAAAATCAGCGCAATGAAGATGTAGATAGAGCCCTGGTGTGCAAACCAGAACCCAAGCGGATACCCGCCCAACTTGATGTTATTGAGCAGATCGGCAAACAGAATCCCCGCGCCAAACGACACCACAAACCAGACGATGAGAATCTTGGTTAGCAGGCCGAGCGTGGCTTTCCAGTAGGCTTGACTGCTTTTGTCTTCCTTCATGAAGTCCCCTCTTGTATGTGAACAGAACCACAGCGCAAAAAGCACTGCC
>JAUYGP010000371.1 GCA_030690515.1 Giesbergeria sp. | reverse complement strand
ATGGGCGACAGCCTGCCCGGTCTGCAGGCGCGCCTGATGAGCCAGGCGCTGCGCAAGCTGACCGCCTCCATCTCGCGCACCAACTGCATCGTCATCTTCATCAACCAGATCCGTCACAAGATCGGGGTGATGTACGGCTCGCCCGAGACCACCACCGGCGGCAACGCCCTGAAATTCTACGCCTCGGTGCGCCTGGACATCCGCCGCATCGGCACCATCAAGAAGGGCGAGGAAGCCATTGGCAACGAAACCCGCGTCAAGGTGGTGAAGAACAAGGTCTCACCACCGTTCAAAACCGCCGAGTTCGACATTCTGTTTGGCGAAGGCATCTCGCGCGAGGGTGAAATCATCGACATGGGCGTGACGGCGCGCATCGTGGAAAAGTCCGGCGCCTGGTACGCCTACAACGGCGAGAAGATCGGCCAGGGCCGCGACAACGCGCGCGAGTTTCTGCGCGAAAACCGCGCGCTGGCCCACGAAATTGAAAACAAGGTGCGCGATAGCCTGGGCATCGCTCTGCTGCCCGCCGCCTTGCCGGTCGCTGCGCCCTCTGCAGCGGCAGAAGCCTCTGACGCCACCGACGGTGTGGTGCCTGCCCCCGCAGGCCGTGCCCGCAAGGCCGAAGCCAAGGCCGACTGAGTTGTCTTGAATGGCTGCACCGCCGATCTCCCTGAAAGGCCGCGCGCTGCGCTATCTGGCGGCACGCGAGCATTCCCGTGCGGAATTGCTGCGCAAGTTGGCACCGCACGCGCAGGAGCCCGGTGAGATTGAGCGCGTGCTCGACGACCTGCAGGCCAAGGGTTTCATCAGCGCGGAGCGGGTGGCCGCATCGCTGGTGCACCGGCGCGCGGGGCGCCTGGGCGATGCGCGCATTCGGCAGGAGCTGCAATCCAAGGGGCTGGATGCAGACACCGTGGCGCAGGCGCTGGAGCAGCTGCGGGGCACTGAGCACCAGCGTGCGCAGGCCGTTTGGCAGCGCAAGTTTGGTCAACCTGCCCCGGATGCCGCAGGCCGGGCGCGGCAAATGCGGTTTTTGCTGGGGCGCGGGTTCTCGGCCGCCGTGGTGCGCCGCGCGGTGCAGGGCGCGCCGGACGAAGAGGCCTAACGCCCCTCACGAAATTATGAGTGTGTTAGGTCTCTAACGATCGCCCATAAAGCGCAAGCAGCTATCAATATTGAAGTTAACCCGGCTGACGTCGGTCGCGAATCAGATCCCCAGCATCAGCTTCAGGTTTTGCACTGCCGCGCCGCTGGCACCCTTGCCCAGGTTGTCCAGCCGCGCCACCAGCACAGCCTGGCGGTAGGCTTCGTTGGCGAACACGCGCAGTTCGAGCTGGTTGGTGTTGGCCAGCGTATCGGCGGCCAGCTTGAGGTCTTCGGTGGGCGCCAGTACCTTCACCCATTGCTCGGGTGCATTGGTGCGTGCGTAGTGGGCGGCCAGCGCGTCGTGCAGGTCGGCGGCCTTGGGCGCGCCGGGCAGCATGTCCAGATGCAGCGGTAATTGCACCAGCATGCCCTGGGCAAAGTTGCCTACGGCCGGGATGAATATCGGGCGCCGCGTCATGCCCGTGTAGTGCAGGATTTCCGGGATATGTTTGTGTGCCAGGCCCAGCGCGTAGGCTTCGTAGGGCGGCGCCTTGCCCGCTTCGTAGGCTTCAATCATGGGGCGGCCCCCGCCTGAGTAGCCGGAAATGGAAGGCAGTGCCACCGGAAAATCTTGGGGCACCAGGCCTGCATCGACCAACGGGCGCAGCAGCGCAATGGCGCCCGTGGCATAGCAGCCAGGGTTGCTGACACGGGTGGCCGTGCGCACAGCGTCGAGCTGGCCCGCACACAGTTCAGGAAACCCAAACACCCAGCCGGGTGCCGTGCGGTGCGCGGTGCTGGCGTCGATCACTTTGATGACGCGGCCTGTGGTTTTCTCGATGTCGTCCACCAGGGCCACCGTATCGCGCGCGGCGTCGTCGTGCAGGCACAGCACCACCAGGTCGGCCTCGCTGACCAGGGCGCGTTTGGCGGCCGGGTCTTTGCGCAGCTCGGGGGCAATGCTGAGCAGTGTGACTTGCGCTAGGCCCTGCAGGCGTTCACGGATCTGCAGGCCTGTGGTGCCGGCTTCGCCGTCGATGAAGACTTTGGACATGGGGTGCTCCTGCGGGAAAGGCGTGGTGCAAAAGGCGCCAGGAGTCTGTTGGGCTGCTGCGGTCGATTCGCAGCCGACGATTCCCAAGTCCGACAGGCTCCTAGAGAAGGCGCGCATACCTTGTAAGTTTTGGAAAAGGTATGGTGCGTCGCAACATGATACATTTATCGGCTGCCATGTCCCATGCCCGCCGCCAGACATCTGATGCCATGGTAGACGGGTGAAATCACTTTCCTGAGAGAGCCCTCATGAAGATTCACGAATACCAAGGCAAGGAAATCTTGCGCAATTTTGGTGTGCCCGTACCCCGTGGCATTCCCGCATTCACGGTGCAAGAAGCCGTGGAAGCTGCACAAAAACTGGGCGGCCCCGTGTGGGTCGTCAAGGCCCAGATCCACGCCGGTGGCCGTGGTAAGGGTGGTGGCGTCAAGGTTGCCAAGACCATTGACGACGTCAAGCGCATCTCGGGCGAAATCCTGGGCATGCAGCTCAAGACGCACCAGACCGGCCCCGAAGGCCAGAAGGTTCGCCGCCTGTACATTGAGGACGGCGCCGACATCAAGAACGAACTGTATGTGTCGCTGGTGACCGACCGCGCTACGCAGAAGGTGGCCCTGATCGCTTCGAGCGAAGGCGGTATGGATATCGAGGAAGTGGCCCACTCCACGCCCGAGAAGATCATTACCGAGATGATTGACCCCCTGACCGGCATCACCGCCGAGCAGAGCAAGAAGGTGGCGGCAGCCATTGGTTTGACCGGTGCTTCCATCGACCAGGCCGTAGACATCTTCGCCAAGATCTACAAGTGCTACATGGAAACGGATGCGTCGCTGGTGGAAATCAATCCGCTGAACTGCGATTCCAAGGGCAACCTGATGGCGCTGGACGCCAAGTTCAACTTTGACCCGAACGCGCTGTTCCGCCACCCAGAAATCGTGGCCTTCCGCGATCTGGACGAAGAAGATCCGGCCGAAATCGAAGCCTCGAAATTTGACCTGGCCTACATCAGCCTGGACGGCAACATCGGCTGCCTGGTGAACG
>JAUYGP010000368.1 GCA_030690515.1 Giesbergeria sp. | reverse complement strand
AGCGGGTGTGTCCTGCGGCACACCCGCCACCCCGCAAGCACCCCGCCACAGGCGCAGCCAGAAGGGGGTTGGAAGCCTGACACGGGCCATCGCTGCGCTCGGCCCCGAGGGGTGCAGGCGCTACGCGCCGCACAAGCCAAGCCAAGCCAAGCGCAGCGCAGCGCAGCGATGGCCCGTGGGGATGTTCGATCCCCGAGTTCCCTTCAGGATGCGCCGAGGAGCACAGCGGCCAGCGGATCAGGGCTCGCGATTGTTTGAGCGCAACGCAGTGAAGCGAGTTCGAGCGAGACCCCGCTGGACGCGAGCACCGCAGGTTGCCCGTAGCGAAGCGCAGGGACGCAGCCTGTAGGGGCGCCCTTTCTTTGGTGACTTTCTTTCGGCGACGCGAAAGAAAGTTACTCGCACGCCGGGCGACTCCCGGCCTCCGCCCTCAGCCAAGGCACAGCGCAAACTATCAAAACAATAGCTGTCAGCGCATGCTAGATAAATCCAAAGCCTCAAAAATACTCAAGGCGCAATCTTGCGTTTGAGCGCCCGCGCCACCGCCGGCGGCAGGTGTGGCAGCGAGCGCAGCAGCCACGGCAGCACCTTGCGTTTGGCGCCGCTGAGCGACTCGGGCACCAGCGCTTCGATCAGGTGTGGCCCCGGCGTGGCCAGGGCGTATTCCAGCGCCTTGTTGAAGCCTTCGGCCGTGTCGGTACGCACCGCGTGCACGCCCATGCCCTGCGCGAGCAGCGCGAAGTTCAGCGTGGGTCCGCTCAGGTTGAGCTGCGACTGGGCCTTGGGCCCCACTTCGTCGGCGCCCACGCGCTCCAGCTCCACGTTCAGCACCGAGTACGAGGCATTGTTGAAGATGATGGACACCACATGCAGCTTCTCCCGCGCCATGGTCCACAGCGCCTGAAAGGTGTACATGGCAGTGCCGTCGCCAATCAGCGCAATCACGGGGCGGCCCGGGCAGGCAATGGCCGCTCCGATGGCATTGGGCAGTCCCTGGCCGATGGCGCCGCCGGTCAGGGTGATGAGGTCGTGGCGCGGCGCACCGGCCGTCATGGCCGAGAGCATCAGCCCCGAGGTAATGGCCTCGTCGATCAGGATGGCGTTGTCCGGCAGCAGGTGGCCCACGGCTTTGCACACCTTGGGTGCGGTGAGCTTGCCGCGCGGGCGGTCCGGGCGCAGTGCGGGCTGCAGGGCGGGCGGGGTCTGCGCTGCGCCCACCGCAGCGGCGAGCTGCTCCAGGCTGGCGGCGGCATTCTGGGCCGGGGTGGCCAGGGTGTGCACCGTGCAGCCTTGCGGCACCAGCTCGCTCTTTTTGCTGGGATAGGCGAAGAAGGATACCGGGGCCTTGGCGTCGACCAGGATCAGGTGCTCCAGGTCGGCCAGCTGCACCCCCGCCATTTCGGCCAGGTAGGCAATGCGCTCGACCGACGGCAGCCCGGCGCCCCGCTCCATGCGGGTGGGGAACACTTCGGCCAGCAGCTGCACGCCGCTGTGCGCGGCAATGCGCGCCGCGGCCAACAGCGCGGGTTCGCGCAAGGCGTTCCGGCCCAACAACAGAGCCGTTTTCTTGCCTGAACGCACGACTTCAGCGATCGCTTGCACCATCGCCGCATCGGCGGCCTGGGGCGTCGGCTGCGGCGGGGGAGGGCAAGGCACAGCACCTTCGCCCCAGGAGACATCGGCCGGCAAGATCAGCGTGGCCACCTGCCCCGGCAGGCCGCGCGCGGCGGTGATGGCGTCGGCGGCGTCCTGGCACAGCTGGGCGGTGCTGGCCGACGTACGTACAAAACCGGGCGACACATTGCGCGCCACGGTTTCAATGTCGGACTGCAGTTGGGCGTCTAGTCGCGTGTGGTACGTGGCGTGGTCGCCCACGATGTTGACGATAGGCACCTTGCCCTTGCGCGCGTTGTGCAGGTTGGCCAGGCCATTGCCCAGGCCGCAGCCCAGGTGCAACAGCGTGGCTGCGGGTTTGTCGGCCATGCGGGCGTATCCGTCGGCCGCGCCCGTGGCCACGCCCTCGAACAGGGCGAGCACGGCGCGCATCCGGGGCTCGCCGTCCAGCGCCGCCACAAAGTGCATCTCGCTGGTGCCGGGGTTGGTGAAGCAGACTTCGATGCCGGCATCGGCCAGCGTTTTCATGAGGGCTTGTGCGCCGTTGGGCATGGTCAATTCCTTTGGTTTTCAGAGCGCGCGGCCCGTGGTGATGGAGCGCGCCGCAGCCCGCGCCGTGAGAATGCAGCCAGGCAAGAAGGTGCCCTCCAATGCGCGTTTACCGTTGGCGCCGCCGCCGCCAAAGCCGGCTGCTTCGCCCACGCAGTACAGGCCGCCGATGGGCTGGCCCGCAGCGTCCAGCACGCGGCTTTGCAAGTCGGTCTGCAGGCCGCCCAGGCTTTTGCGCGTGATGAGCTGCATCTGGATGGCGATGAATGGCCCGGCGCCTGGCTTTTGCAGCGGGGCTGGTGCGCAGGTGCGCAGCTTGTCCGGCCCCCACTGGCGCGCATGCAGGATGCGGCGGATCTGGTCGTCGTTGTGCAGCTTGCTGCCATTCGCAAAATTGGCGTCAAAGCGATCGGCCGTGGCCTGCAGCACTTCGGGCTGCACATCGTGCGATGCGGTCAGCGCATTCATCTTGGCCGCCAGACCGGCGAGTGTGTCGTCCACCAGGAAATGGCGGCTCTCGCTCTGCATCTGGCGCACCAGGCGGTGGTTGCCCAGCAGCGTTTCCTTCAGGAACAGCGGGAACTGCATGTCGCGGATGCGCTGGTTGTGCTCGGCACCCGAAATGGCAAATTCCTTGATGGCGATGCGCCAGTTGAGCAGGTGCCAGGTCCAGGGCTTCTCCTGCGCGGCCACGCGTTGGCACAGCCAGTGGGTGTCAAAACCCGTCACCAGCGGCTCGGGGCCGATGCGCTCGCCCCGGTGGTCGAGCCACAGCGCCGACTTGCAGGGAATGGTCGAGAGGCCGTGCCCCTCGAAGTGCGGAAACGGGTGCGGAAAGCCCGCCGCGTAGTTCCACATCTCGCCCGCGTGGGTGATGCGCCCTTGCATCGCGTCGGCCACCCAGTGGTGCATCTTGCCGTCGGCAAACGGGTGCGCGCCGTTGAGCATGCTGCTCGGGCAAGGGCGGTCTTGGGGCCAGTGGGCGCGGGCCTCTTCGTGGCTGCCGTTGAGGCCGCCCATGGCCAGCACGACGACAGGGGCGGCCAGGTGCACTTCTGCGCCCGTGGCTTCATTGACTGCCACGGCGCCCGAGACCTGGCTGGCGCGGTGCTCCAGCGCGGTCACGCGGTGGCGGTGCAGCAGGGTGAGGCACCCTGTGTTGGCAGCTTCGCGCAGCGCGGCCACCATGCGGCGCGTGAGTTCGCGGGACGTTCCCCAGACGATGTGATAGCGCGGCACGCTGTTGCCGTCGCCGTGCATGCCGCGCTCCACCCAGTTCACGGCGGGCATGAACTTCACGCCTTCCTGAAGGAGCCAGTCGTACACCTCGCCGCGCGAATGCTCCACGTAGTAGCGCGCCCATTGCTGGGGGTAGGTGTCTGCCGGGTCGAGTTCGCCAAAGCGCAGCCAGTCGCACAGGGCGCGTTCGGGCGTGTCGGGAATCTTCATGCGCGCCTGCAGCGGCGTACCCACCAGGGCCATGCCGCCAAAGGCCCACAGGGCCAGGCCGCCCAGGCGCTCGGGGGTATCGCGGTCTACCAGGGCGACGGATTGGCCCGCGCGCAGGCATTCCAGCGCGGTGACGATACCGGCCAGCCCACCTCCAACGATCACCACATCGTGCTGTGACTGCATCGCTTGTCTCCTTTTTTGTGCCTGAACCATAGCGCCTTATCATGGAATCTTCCTTGACCTTGGAGCCACTGCATGTTGACTTCAGCGCCCAGCGTGTCGCTCAGCTGGGTCAACACCGTCATTGCCGCCGCCGAGCGCCAGGGCGTGCCCTGCGCCGACCTGCTGGCGCGCGCCGGGGTGGCGCATGACCGCCTGGGCGGGCCGCGCTGGCCGGTGGACGACATTACCCGCCTGTGGCGGGCTGCTGCCGCACTGACGGGGGATGCGGCCTTTGGCCTGAACACCGGGCGCCAGGTGGGGCCGGGCAGCTTCAATGTGGTCAGCTTCATCCTTTTGTCGTCGGCCACGCTGCGCAGCGCCATCGGCCAGCTGCAGGAATACCAGCGCCTCATCAGCGACGGAGGGCGCTTCCAGACCCTGGCCGGGGTGCCGCACAGCTGGCTCATCTACCACCCGCAGCAGGGCAGCCTGGCGTTCAGCCCCCACCAGGTGGAGTCGGTGCTGGCTGCGGCCGTGTGCTTCAGCCGCTGGGTGACCGGCCAGCCGCTCAAGCCCGTGCGCGTGCAGTTCAGCCATGGGCAGATCGGACCTTTGTCGGCCTATGCCCAGGCCTTGGGTGCCGAGGTGCAGTTCGAGCAGGCTTTCAATGGCCTGCTGCTGGACAACACCGTGCTCGATGCCCCCTTGCCCCAGGCCGATGCCGAACTGGCACAGCTGCACCGCGCCCACGCAGCGGCGCAGCTGGCGGCGTTGTCGGCGCCCGTGCTGCTGCGCACGCGGGTTGAGCAATGGCTGAGCGGCGCGCTCGATGGCAGCGTGCCGGGCCGTGCCCAGGCGGCGCGCCAGTTCGGGCTGGGGGAGCGGGCGTTTGCGCGCCGGTTGCAGGAGGAGGGCCGGTGCTACGCCGACCTGGTCGATGGCGTGCGCCATGCGCTGGCGTGCCAGGCGGTGGCCAGCGGCGCCGAGCCGTTTGTGCGCATAGCGCGGCGGCTGGGGTTTTCGGAGGCCAGTGCCTTCAACCGGGCGTTTCGCCGCTGGACGGGCTGCGCTCCGGGGGACTGGCAGCAGCAGGGGGCTGCGGCGCCGCAGACTGCGCCGCCAGCCGGGCGTTGAAGCCCGAGCGCTCCATCAGCGAAGCGGGTTGCGCCTGCGCGCCACAGAGCGTCAACCGGCCGCCGCGTTCAGAAACGGCCTTGAGAATCTGCTCCAAACCCTCCAGTCCGGTGGTGTCCAGCGCAAACAGGTCGCTTGCGTCCAATTGCACCTGCACGCCCATGGGGGCCTTTTCGATGGCCTCCACCAAGGGGTCCACCTTGCTGGCTGCACCAAAGAACAGCACGCCGTGCAGGCGCCAGGCAAGGGAGGGAATGCCCGTCATTGCCTGGGCCTCGGGTTCGGCGCGAAAGAGCTCGCTCATGCGCCGCACAAACAATGCGCAGGCCAGCACCAGACCCACTTCCACGGCCACGGTCAGGTCGAACACCACGGTGAGGAAAAAGGTGCCCAGCATGAGCAACCGGTAGTGGTTGCTGAACTTGCGCAGACGTGCAAATTCGTGCCATTCACCCATGTTCCAGGCCACGAACAGCAAAATCCCGGCCAATACGGACAGCGGGATGTACAGCGCCAGCGGCGCAGCCACCAGCACGATGAGCGCCAGTGTGAGTGCGTGCACGATGCCCGCGACTGGCGTGGTGGCCCCCGCGCGAAGGTTGGTCACGGTGCGGGCGATGGTGCCTGTAACGGGCATGCCGCCAAAGAAAGGCACAACGAAGTTGGCCACGCCCTGGGCCATGAGTTCCTGGTTGGGATCGTGCTTGCGATGGTGTGGGTCGGTGGCCAGTTGGTCGGCCACGCGGGCGCACAGCAGCGACTCGATGGCCCCCAGCAGCGCGATGGTGAGCGTGGGCGTAACCAGCATGCGCACCGTGTCCCACGATAAATCGGGCAGGGCAAAGGCAGGTACTTGCTGCGGAATACCGCCAAAGCGCGAACCAATGGTCTCCACCGGGTATTCCATCACGTGCGCCAGCAGCGTCAGGCTGACCAGGGCCACCACGGGGGCTGGAATGCGCACAAACGAGCGAATGGTGTGGCCCTCGGGCAGGCGCAGCAGCACCGGCGAGTCGTGCATGAACAACCGTGGCCACAAAAACAGCCCGCCCAGGCATGCCACGCCCAGACCCAGGGCATGCGGGTTCACGGTATCGATGTGCAACGCAATGGCGTGGATCTGCGAGAAGAAATTGCCCGGCATCTTGTCGATCGACAGGCCCAGCCAGTCCTTGACTTGCGACAGTGCAATGAGCACCGCGATGCCGTTGGTAAATCCGATGACGATGCTCACGGGCACGAAACGCACCAAACTGCCCAGCCGGAACAGGCCCAGGCCAAACAGCAGTAGCCCGGCGCAGGCGGTGGAGATCAGCAGCCCCGCGACGCCGTAGCGCTCGACGATGCCATAGACGATGACGATGAACGCGCCCGCAGGCCCACCAATCTGCACATTGGTGCCGCCCAGCAGCGCGACGAGAAAGCCGCCGATGATGGCCGTCCACAGCCCCGCCTCAGGTTTGAGTCCGCTGGCAATGGCAAAGGCCATGGCCAGCGGCAGTGCCACGATACCCACGGTGATGCCTGCACCCAGGTCGGCGAACCAGCGTCCGCGGCTGTAGCCGCGCAGGGCGTCAAGGATGCGGGGGCGGAAGGCGAAAGAGAAGGACATGCAGGCAACTCCAGGAGGTGAACGCGGTGGACGGGGCGATCACATCGTCGGAGAGCTGCGCGGGCGCGGTCTGCGCGGGTGGGGCTTGCCGGGGAGCGTGCTGCGAATCATGGGCGCTCCAGTGTAAGAGAGCCCCATCGGCACGCAACTGCCGACAACCCGTAGCAAAAACTACCCTGGTTGTCAGGCTCTGGAAAGACCCTTGTGTTTAATGCACGCGCATGCCCGGCGTGGCGCCCGGCCAGGGACTGAGCACGTGGATGCCCGGGTTCTGTTTTTCGTCGCCATGGCTGGCGGCCAGCACCATGCCTTCAGACACGCCGAACTTCATCTTGCGCGGAGCCAGGTTGGCCACCATCACGGTGAGTTTGCCCACCAGATCCTCGGGTTGGTAGGCGCTGGCAATGCCGCTGAAGACGTTGCGCAGGATGGGACGTCCTTCCAGGTCGGGGCCCTCGCCCACATCGAGCGTGAGGCGCAGTAGCTTGGTCGAGCCTTCCACGGGCTCACAGTTCACGATGAGTGCAATGCGCAGATCAATTTTGGCGAAGTCGTCGATGGTGATCGTGGGCGCCAGTTCTTCTCCACCGGGTGCTACTAATTCTATAGCTGCTTGCGCTTGTCCCACCTGCGCTGGAGGCTCAAATAATGCTTCAAGCTGTTTGGCGTCCACACGCTGCATCAGGTGCTTGTACTCGCCAATGAAATGGCCCTGGCCCAGCATGGTCTGGGCGCTGGCAAAGTCGAAGGGTTCCACTTTGAGAAAGGCTTCGACCTGCGCGGCCAGGACCGGCAGCACGGGCTTGAGCAGGATGGTGAGTACGCGAAACGCTTCGATGCAGGTGGTGCACACGTCCTGCAGGCGGCCTTCCATGCCGTCCTGCTTGGCCAACTCCCAGGGCTTGTTCTGGTCCACGAAGGCGTTCACGCGGTCGGCCAGCAGCATGGTCTCGCGCAGGGCCTTGCCGTACTCGCGCTCGGCCAGCAGTTCGATGATGGAAGGCGCCACGGTGCGCAGGTGCTCCAGCAAGGCGTCGCCATCGGCCGAGACTTCGCCCAGTGCACCGCCAAAACGCTTGGCGATGAAACCGGCCGCGCGCGAGGCGATGTTGATGTACTTGCCGATCAGGTCGCTGTTGACACGGGCCATGAAGTCGTCGGCGTTGAAGTCGATGTCCTCGTTGCGGCTGCTCAGCTTGGTGGCCAGGTAGTAGCGCAGCCATTCGGCGTTCATGCCCAGGCCCAGGTACTTGAGCGGATCGAGGCCCGTGCCCCGGCTCTTGCTCATCTTCTCGCCGTTGTTCACGGTGAGAAATCCGTGCACGAACACCGAATCAGGCACCTTGCGGCCACTGAACTTGAGCGTGGCTGGCCAGAACAGCGTGTGGAAGGTGACGATGTCCTTGCCAATGAAGTGGTACTGCTCCAGGGCCGGGTCGGCCATGTAGGCGTCGTAGCTCTCACCGCGCTTGTCGAGCAGGTTTTTCAGCGAAGCCAGGTAGCCAATGGGGGCATCGAGCCAGACGTAAAAGTACTTGCCCGGCGCATCGGGAATCTCGATGCCAAAGTAGGGCGCATCGCGCGAGATGTCCCAGTCGCCCAGGCCCTCGCTGGTGCTGCCGTCGGGGTTGGTGCGTAGCGTGAACCATTCCTTGACCTTGTTGGCCACCTCGGGCTGCAGGCGGCCATTTTGTGTCCAGTCTTCCAGGAAGGCCACGCAGCGCGGGTCGGAGAGCTTGAAGAAGAAATGCTCTGAGCTTTTGAGCACGGGCTTGGCGCCCGACAGTGCGGAATAGGGGTTGATCAGGTCGGTGGGCGCGTACACGGCGCCGCAAACCTCGCAGTTGTCGCCGTATTGGTCCTTGGCGTGGCATTTGGGACACTCGCCCTTGATGAAGCGGTCGGGCAGAAACATGTTCTTCTCGGGGTCGAAGAACTGCTCAATGGTGCGTGTTTCGATCAGGCCGTTGGCCTTGAGGCCACGGT
>JAUYGP010000006.1 GCA_030690515.1 Giesbergeria sp. | reverse complement strand
CGGGCGGCAAAAAAATCAGCCCACTCGGGCGGTGTCTGGTCGATGACATCGGATTTCCAGTGGCCGTTGCGCGCCAGCTTCCAGTGTGCGGGGATGTCGGCGTAATACGGGCGCGAAGCCTGCACCTCGGCGACCGATACGTAAGCGTACAAGTCGGCTCCGGGCAGCAGCGAAGGGTTTTTCCCATGGTCTGGCTCGACGACCACCATGTCGAACGCCCGAAAATCCGTCAACGGCGTACTGTGGCCGTAATATAGAGCCACGGCCGGTGCCGCCCGCGATGCCAGCGGCCATAGGCACGCAGCCAAGCACAGCGTGCACCCGAGTGCAAACCGTGACACAGCAGTCATCTGTCGCGCAAACATGGCGTTAAGAATATAAGAGTCGGGGTCAAGATGAATGCGTCCGCGCAGCGACAGGGCGAACAGCAGGGGTGGAGTGGCAGAAAGCGTATGAATGAGCGTGAAAAGCGCCGCAGTTGCGTGGTCGTATCAAAATGTCACCGTCGATTGTAGAAAAGAATCGATTGTTAACAACAATAATTTGATCCAAGTCAGTAGTTGAAAATTATGAAAAGAATGAGCTTTGTCGTGCCCGCAGCGCAGTTGCAGCAGCAGGGGGCGCTCGCGTGATTCTGGTGACCGGCGGAGCCGGCTATATCGGATCGCACACCTGCGTAGCGCTGGCGGCGGCTGGCGAGCCGTATCTGGTGCTTGATAACTTCGACAACAGCCGCCACTCCGTGCTGGATCGCGTCGGCCGCATCACGGGAACAGTCCCTCAATATGTGGAAGGCGATGTACGTGATGGCGCGCTGCTGGAGAGAGTGTTTGCGCAGTATCCCGTGACGGCGGTGGTGCACTTTGCAGCGCTCAAGGCTGTGGGTGAGTCGGTGCGGGAACCGCTGCGCTACTACGACAACAATGTGACAGGCACGCTGACGCTGCTGCGCGCCATGCAGGCCGCGCAGGTGCGCAGCCTGGTGTTTTCGTCCTCGGCCACGGTGTATGGCGATCCGGCCAGCCTGCCGATCCGGGAGGACTTTCCGCTCTCGGCCACCAACCCCTATGGCTGGAGCAAGCTCATGGTGGAGCAAATGCTGGCCGATGTGGACACCGCCCAGCCTGGCCAGTGGCGCATTGCGCGGCTGCGCTACTTCAACCCCGTGGGGGCGCATGAAAGCGGCCTGATCGGCGAGGACCCGCAGGACGTGCCCAACAACCTGCTGCCCTATGTGGCACAGGTGGCCGCCGGTCAGCGCGCCTGCCTGAGCGTGTATGGCGACGACTACCCCACGCCGGATGGCACGGGCGTGCGCGACTACATCCACGTGTGCGATCTGGCGGACGGGCATGTGGCTGCACTGCGCTACCTGCGCCAGCACCCGGGCCTGCTCACGGTGAACCTGGGCACGGGCCGACCCGTGTCCGTGCTGGAGATGGTGCGCGGCTTCGAGCAGGCCAGTGGCCGCCCGGTGCCTTACCAGGTCGTGGCGCGCCGCCCAGGTGACGTGGCCGCGTGCTGGGCCGACCCTTCGCTGGCCGAGCGTTTGCTGGGCTGGAAGGCGAGCCATGGCGCACTGCGCATGTGCCAGGATGCCTGGCGATGGCAGGACGGTGTGGCGCGCAGCTTGCACACACCTTGACGCTACTTTTTCCATAGCTATCAACGCTTGAAATTATTGATTTTCGATATAAAAAGCGCTTGAAAATCAATAAAAACGCGCGCGAGCAGCTCACTTATTCATAGTGTGTCGGGCGTGTTGCCTGTGCCATGGTATCTTGCGGGCCTTGTCTTCAACAGCCGGATTCCCAGCGCCATGCTTGCCAAACGCATCATTCCCTGCCTTGACGTGACCGGTGGCCGCGTCGTCAAGGGCGTCAACTTTGTCGAACTGCGCGATGCAGGCGATCCTGTAGAGATCGCTGCGCGCTACAACGCCCAGGGGGCGGACGAACTGACCTTTCTCGATATCACCGCCACCAGCGATGGGCGCGACCTGATCCTGCACATCATCGAGGCCGTGGCCAGCCAGGTCTTCATCCCGCTGACCGTGGGGGGCGGCGTGCGCACCGTGGACGATGTGCGCCGCCTGCTTAATGCCGGGGCCGACAAGACCAGCTTCAACTCGGCCGCCATCGCCAACCCCGAGGTCATCAGTGCCGCCTCCAGCAAATACGGCGCGCAGTGCATTGTGGTGGCCATCGACGCCAAGCGCCGCAACGCCGAGGAGCAGACGCGCCTGGGCCTGGATGGCCAGCCCGTGGGCGTGGGCTGGGACGTATTCAGCCACGGCGGGCGCAAGAACACGGGCCTGGACGCCGTGCAGTGGGCCGCCGAGATGGCACGGCGCGGTGCGGGCGAGATTTTGCTCACCAGCATGGACCGCGACGGCACCAAGGCCGGTTTCGACCTGGCCCTGACACGCGCCGTGAGCGACGCGGTGGATGTGCCCGTGATCGCCTCGGGCGGCGTGGGCGACCTGGACCATCTGGCGGACGGCATCCAGATCGGCGGCGCGGATGCGGTGCTGGCAGCGAGCATCTTCCACTACGGCGAATACACGGTGGAGCAGGCCAAGCGGCATATGCGGGAGCGGGGGATTCCGGTTCGGCTTTAGACTTTTTGGGGTTAACGGGCTTGCCGGCGTTAGCTACCCTTTTTTGAGTTTTTGCTGATTGTTTTGAGTGCGGAGGCCGGGATTCGCCCCGGCGGGCGACCTCCTTTCTTGTGCGCGACAAGAAAGGAGGCGCCGATACGCGCCCCACAGTCTGCGGCCCCTGCGGGGCACACCTGCGCCGGGGTGCTTGCGGGGTGCGCCGTGGAACTCACTGCGCGCTACGCGCTTCGTTCGGACAACCACGGCGAGTCAGTGGACGAAG
>JAUYGP010000004.1 GCA_030690515.1 Giesbergeria sp. | reverse complement strand
AGGTGCCGGTGATGTTGTCGCTGGTGGCCATCGTCAACCGCGCACGCAATGCCCCGCATTTTCAAAAAATGAATAAAAATGGCCATTGAGGATTATGCGGTAAGCGGTGTAAGCTATCAATTTGATAGTTGTTTCGTTGGGGAAAAAGGCCTCAACGCAGCACCAGTACCGGCACTTCGCTCAGGCGCAGCAGCGTTGTGGTGGTGCTGCCCACGATCAGGTGGCGAATGCGCGAGTGGCCGTAGGCCCCCATCACCAGCAGTGCTGCGCCCTGGGTTTTGAGCAGGGCGGGCAGCACCTGTTCGGGCTCACCGGGCATCAGCGTCGTCTCCACCGTGAAACCGGCTGCCTGCAGCAGGTTCTGGGCCTCTTGCAGTTGTTGGTGAGCGGCCGGAGTGTCGGCCCCGGCCATGGCTACCAGGGCAGGCAGGCCCTTGAGCATGGGGCTGCGGGCCACCGTTTCCACCGTGCGCTGCGCCGTGGCGCTGCCGTCGTAGGCCACCACAAAGCGCTCGGGGGGGCTGAACTGCCCGGTGGTGGCGACCAGCACCGGTCGCCGCACGGCACGGATCACACGCTCCACATGGTGATCGAGGTGGATGCGCGAGGGTGAGCTGGCGCGGTAATGCGCGCCCAGCACAAACAGCCGCGCGTCGGGTTCAAACTCCAGCACCGTGTCCACCAACTCGCCATGGCGCAGGCGGCCGTCGATTTGCTGTACTCCGGCGGCGGTGGCGCGCTCGCGGGCGCTGGCCAGCATCTGGCGTCCCGCTTCCTGCGCCATCTTGCCGCGCTGCTCGTCCAGGGCACTGAGTTGCTGCAACAGCACCTCTTGCGCGCCCAGGCCGATGGCGCCGCTGTAGTCGCCCACATGGGGCATCTCGGGGGCGCGCTCCAGCACATGCAGTAGTTCCAGCGGCACCTCCAGTCGCAGGGCAGACCATGCGGCCCAGTCGATCACGGCGGTGGTGGTGTCCAGACCGTCAATACAGGCGTAAACCTTGTTCATGGAAGTTCTCCTCAGTGCATGAGTTGTTCAACAGCGCCAGGCTTGTCGTGCAGGGCAAAACGATCGACCAGCGTGGCGCTGGCGGCATCCAGCCCGACCACTTCGACCTCGGTGCCTTCGCGCCGGAAACGCAGCACGACCTTGTCGAGCGCGCTGATGGCCGTAATGTCCCAGAAATGCGCGCGGCCCACATCGATGCGTACCCGGGGGACCACTTCGCGCCAGTCAAAAGCTTCCATGAAGGCCTCAGATGAGGCGAAGAACACCTGGCCCACCACGGTGTAGGTGCGCAGGCTACCGTCGTCCGTGCTGCTGCGGTCCACCCGCAGCACGCGGCCCACCTTGTGGGCAAAAAACAGACCCGACAGCAATACGCCCACCAGCACGCCCTGGGCCAGGTCGTGCGTGGTGATGGTGACCACTACGGTCGCCAGCATCACGATGGAGGAGCTGGGTGGGTGCTCGCGCAACTTGCGCACGGAGTCCCAGCTGAAGGTACCGATGCTCACCATGATCATGACCGCCACCAGCGCAGCCATCGGAATCTGCCGCACCCACGGGCCGAGGAAGACCACCAGGATCAGCAGCAGCACACCGGCCACCAGGGTAGAGAGCCGCCCGCGCCCGCCCGACTTTACGTTGATGACCGACTGGCCGATCATCGCGCAGCCCGCCATGCCGCCAATGAACCCCGTGGCAAGGTTGGCCACGCCCTGGCCCACGCATTCGCGGTTTTTGTTGCTCGGGGTGTCGGTCAGTTCGTCCACGATGGACGCCGTCATCATGGATTCGAGCAGGCCCACCACCGCCAGCGTGGCAGAGTAGGGCAGCACGATCCACAGGGTTTCCAGCGTGAAGGGTACGTCGGGCAGCAGAAACACCGGCAGGCTGCTGGGCAACTCGCCCATGTCGCCCACGGTACGGATGTCCAGACCCAGGGCCATGGACAAGGCCGTCAACACCACGATGGTGACGAGGGGCGAAGGAATGGCTTTAGAAATGTATGGAAAGCCGTAAATGATGGCCAACCCTGCGGCGGTCATGGCGTACACCTGCCAGCCCACGTTGGTCAGTTCGGGCAACTGCGCCATGAAGATCAGGATGGCCAGCGCATTCACGAAACCCGTCACGACCGAGCGCGACACAAATCGCATCAGCGCGCCGAGCTTGAGCACTCCGGCCAGTACCTGCAGCACGCCGGTGAGCAAGGTGGCCACCAGCAGGTACTGCAGGCCGTGGTCTTTGACAAGCGTCACCATGACCAGGGCCATGGCGCCGGTGGCGGCTGAAATCATGCCGGGGCGCCCGCCCGCAAAGGCAATCACCACGGCCATGCTGAACGAGGCATACAGCCCCACCTTGGGGTCCACCCCAGCAATGATGGAAAAGGCAATGGCCTCGGGAATGAGCGCCAGCGCGACCACGATGCCTGCCAGCACGTCGCCACGGATGTTGGAAAACCAGGGGTTCTGGAGGGAGGTGTTGTTCATGGGCAAACAGGGCGCCGCCAAGGCAGTGCCGTGGGCGCAAGGGAGTAGGTGGCCGTCTGTGCACCCGACAAGGATGCCGGGCCAGGGGGGAGGAGCGTTGCGTTGCAGCGGCGTACAAGGCGTAGCACGGTGGTTGGTGCGTCGCAGCATTATAGAGCACGTGTCTTTCTGGCCGCCATCGTGTGATTGATGTGGTAATCCTATAGATCAACAAATATCATTTTTATTGCGGCAATTTGCATTTTATGAATTTAATTTAGCTAATTAAAATTTATACAAAGATGAGGATGTTTTATTTTTTGATGATTTTGTGGGTTGACGGGGTAAATGATTTAATGTTATAATTATCGTATCTTTTAACCCTGTGTGCACGATTATTGCGCCAGGAGTGCCAAGGTGCCGAAATAATTTATTGGGATTTTTCGGCACACATGGGGCATACAAGCCCCATGCGGTAACGCCCGTTACTGCGCGCTCCTACGGCGGTGCACCTGTCACTGTTGACCGCTACCATTGGCCCGTCATCCGGAATATCCGGTCGGGTGCATTCCCGTCCGGGGTTTGCGTGCGGAGCCAGTGCCATCCTTGGAGGGAAATCATATGTGTGGATTGGCAGGAGAACTGCGGTTTGACGGTACGCCCGTCGATATCCGTGCGCTGGAGCGCATGACACAACACCAGCAGCGGCGCGGGCCCGACAGCTTCGGGCTGTCTGTGGCGCCTGAGCGGGGCTTTGGGCACCGGCGACTCAAGATCATGGATTTGTCGGATGCCGCCCAGCAGCCCATGGTGGACCCTTTGCTGGGGTTGGGCGTGGTATTCAATGGCGCCATTTACAACCATGCTGAACTGCGCAAGGAATTGCAAGCCAAGGGGTATTCTTTTTATTCACAGGGCGATACGGAAGTGCTGCTCAAGGCGTACCACGCCTGGGGCGAGCGTTTTGTTGAGCGGCTGAACGGCATGTTTGCCTTTGCGTTGTGGGAGCGCGATTCGGGCCGCGTGCTGCTGGGACGCGACCGGTTGGGTATCAAACCGCTGTACTACGCCGACGTGCCCGGTGGCCTGCGCTTTGCCTCGACGTTGCCGGCATTGCTGGCAGGCGGCGGGCTTGATACCTCGATCGATCCGGTGGGCCTGCACCATTACCTGTCGTTCCACGCCGTCGTGCCTGCGCCCCATACCCTGATCCAGGGTGTGCGCAAGCTGGCGCCGGGCACCCTGATGCGCGTCGAGGCCGATGGGCGGCGAACCGAGCAGACCTTCTGGTCGCTCGACTACGCCCGTTCTGCCGAGGATGAAAACCGCTCGTTTGACGACTGGCGCGACATGCTGCTCGATGCCCTGCGCGCTGCCGTGCGTCGCCGTCTGGTGGCCGATGTGCCGGTGGGGGCCTTGCTGTCCGGCGGGGTGGATTCCAGCCTGATCGTGGGCCTGATGTCCGAGGCCGGGGTGTCCAACATGCGCACCTATAACGTTGGCTTCGAGGATGTGGGGGGCGAGAAGGGCAACGAGTTCGAATATGCCGAGATCGTTGCCCAGCGCTTTGGTACGGTGCACGAGCGCATTTTTGTCCCCGAGGCCGAGCTGCTGCGCCGTTTGCCCGAGGCCATCGAGGCCATGAGCGAACCCATGGTGAGCCATGACTGCATCGGTTTCTATCTGCTCTCGGAAGCTGTCTCGCGCCACAGCAAGGTGGTGCAAAGCGGGCAGGGCGCCGACGAGGTGTTCGGCGGCTACCACTGGTATCCGGCCCTGCAGGGCAGCCGCCAGCCCGTGCAGGACTACCTGGCGGCCTTCCGCGACCGCGACCACGCCGAATATGCGCAGACCGTGCAGCCGCAGTATTTGACCGGCGATTGTTCTGCCGACTGGGTGCGGGCGCATTTCGCTGGTGAGGGCGCCGACGACCCTGTTGAGAAGGCCTTGCGCCTGGACACGACGGTGATGCTGGTGGACGATCCCGTCAAGCGCGTGGACAACATGACCATGGCTTTTGGCCTGGAAGCGCGCGTGCCCTTCCTTGACCATGAACTGGTGGAACTGGCTGCGCGCATTCCCGTGCGGCACAAGCTGGCGGGCGGCGGCAAGGGCATTCTCAAGGAAGCGGCGCGCCAGGTGGTGCCTTCTGCGGTGATTGACCGCCCCAAGGGCTATTTCCCGGTACCGGCACTCAAATATTTGCAGGGCAATGTGCTGGCGAATGTGCGCGATGCACTGTCCAGCCGTGCCGCCCGTGAGCGCGGCCTGTTCCAGCAGGACACGGTGGACCGCCTGCTGGCCGACCCCATGGCCCACATCACTCCGCTGCGTGGCTCCAAGCTCTGGCAGCTCGGCCTGCTGGAGCAGTGGCTGCAGACCCATCTTCCCGCATGAAGGAGGCCCAACCCATGATTCGCAAACATGCACAGCGAGCGCTTCGACTCGACCGCCATCCTGTCATTCCGCAGGCGGATGGCGCCCGCACGCCGGTGGCCGCACCGACCACGAACGCCGTGGTCGATTGCGGCTGGGGCCGTCTGATCGCGGGGCACACCTTTTCCGACCCGGCGCAGATCGCAGCCGAACTACTGCAGGAGCGGGCGGGCGAACGGGACATTGCCTTCTATCTGGACAAGCCCCACGTGGTGGTGGCCCAGGCACCGCAGCAACTCTTTGTGGATCCGTCCGAGGCTTTTCGCCTCATGCTCAACAGCTACCAGCCTGCACGTGCGGCGCGTCGGGGCTTCACGGTGCGGCGCCTGCGTACGCGTTCCGACCTGGCGGCGGTCAATGCCATTTACCGCAGTCGGCGCATGGTGCCCGTGGACCCCAAGCGTGTCTGGAACCTGCGCGCCGACCGCAAATCGCTCTATGTGCTGGCCGAAGACCATGTCTCCGGCGAAGTGATTGGGGTGGCGATGGGGTTGGACCATGCGGAAGCCTTTGGAGATGCCAACCCCGGTGCCAGCCTGTGGGCCCTGGCCGTGGCGCCACAAGCCACCCACCCGGGCATTGGCGAGGCGTTGACGCGCTACCTGGCCGAGCATTTCCAGGCGCGGGGGAGAGCCTACATGGATCTGTCCGTCATGCACGACAACCAGTCGGCCATTGCGCTGTATGCCAAGCTGGGTTTTCAGAACATCCAGGTGTTCGCCGTCAAGCGCCGCAATGCCATCAACGAACCGTTGTTTACGGGGCCGACCAGTGCCGAAGAGGCCGCGCTCAACCCTTATGCCCGCATCATCATGGACGAAGCGCAGCGGCGCGGCATTCTTGTTGATGTGATTGACGCAGAGAATGGATATTTCAAGTTGAGCCACGGTGGGCGCAGCGTGGTATGCCGCGAATCGCTGACCGAGTTGACCAGTGCAGTGGCCATGAGCCGCTGCGCCGACAAGCGAGTCACGGTGCGCCTTCTGGCCATGGCGGGCCTCCTTGTGCCGAGGCAGGCCCTGGCGGGTGATACCGTGCAAAACGTGGCCTTCCTGCGTGAGCAAGGTGCCATTGTGGTGAAGCCGGTGGACGGCGAGCAGGGCAAGGGTATCAGCGTCAACCTCACCTCGGTGGACGAGATGGATGTGGCCATCGAGCGGGCCCACCAACATGGCGACCGGGTGCTGCTGGAGCAGTTTTGTGAGGGGCAGGATCTGCGCATCGTGGTCATCAACCACCGCGTGGTGGCTGCCGCCGTGCGCCGTCCAGCGCAGGTCGTAGGAGACGGGCACTCCAGCATTGCTCTGCTGATCGAAAAGCAGAGCCGTCGCCGTGCCGCCGCGACCGGGGGCGAATCGCGCATTCCCATGGATGCAGAAACCCGGCGCTGCGTGGCGGGCCAGGGCTATCAGATGGAGGATGTGTTGCCGCTAGAAGAGACCCTGGTTGTGCGCAAGACGGCCAACCTGCACACCGGGGGCACCATCCACGATGTGACGGCCGAACTGCACCCTGCCTTGCGCGCCGCCGCCGAGCATGCCAGTCGGGTGCTCGATATTCCCGTCACGGGGCTGGATTTTCTGGTGCCTGCCGTGGATGGGCCGGACTACGTCATCATCGAGGCCAATGAGCGTCCGGGTCTGGCCAACCATGAGCCCCAGCCCACGGTGCAGCGCTTCGTGGATCTGTTGTTCCCCAATACGCGACTGGAAGAGGTGGCACCATGAGTACCGATACTTTCCCTGCACTGCCCCTTATCGACGCAGGTTTTCTGGAAGAAACCCTGCTGCAACTCATGGCGATCCCCAGCCCTGTGGGCTTGACAGACGGTGTGGTGCGTTACACCGCCGGGCGGCTCGATGCCATTGGTATTCCTTACGAAATCACCCGGCGGGGCGCCATCCGTGCCACGCTGCGTGGCCGCGAAAGCCGCCCTGCGCGTGCCATCGTGGCCCACCTTGACACCTTGGGTGCCATGGTGCGCGAGATCAAGCCCAACGGCCGACTGGGTGTGGTGCCCATCGGGCACTGGTCGGCACGTTTTGCCGAAGGTGGGCGCCTGACTATTTTTACCGATACCGGCCAGTTGCGCGGCACCTGCTTGCCACTCAAGACATCGGGCCATGCGTTTGGCGGCGAGGTGGACTCCCAGCCCTCGCATTGGGATCAGGTGGAAGTGCGTGTGGACGTGCGTGCCCGCACTGCCGGTGAGTTGGGGGCTGCCGGTATCAATGTCGGGGACTGGATCGCTTTTGACCCGCAGCTAGAGCTGATGCCCAACGGCTACATCACCTCGCGCTATCTGGACGACAAAGCTGCCGTGGCCGCCTTGCTGGCTGCCTGTAGGCGCTGGTGGATTCGGGCCTACCACTGCCCGTGGATGCACACCCCTTGTTCACAATCACCGAAGAGGTAGGCTCGGGTTCGTCGGCGGCGCTGCATGGTGACATTGCCGAGATGGTGAGCCTGGATATTGCCATTGCCGCGCCGGGCCAGAACACCGATGAACACGCTGTGACCATTTGCCTGCAGGACATGTCGGGCCCGTTTGACTACCACCTCACCCACAAGCTGATCGGTCTGGCGCGACAGTACGGCATCGACCATCGGCGCGATGTCTTTAAGTTCTACCGTTCGGATTCGGCAGCGGCGGTGGAAGCAGGGAACGACATCCGTACCGCGTTAATCGGTTTTGGCGCCGATGCTTCACATGCCCATGAGCGCACCCATCAGGAATCGCTCATGGCGCTGGCCCGCCTGAGCACGGCCTACATGTTGTCGGAGCCTGTGGCCCGGCGTGACCGCAAGTCCATGGGTTCGCTTGAAGGATTCACCGAGCAGATGCGACCGGAGGAAATGCAGGTGCCCAGCACGCCGTTGCCTGATCCCGAAGCCTTTCTGGCCTCCGAAGCGGACGGGTTCTGATGTAGCACGCACGATTCTGGCGGGCCGCCAAGGGATGGGTACCATCGGTGCTTGCCATGCCCGCGTGCGGCGTGGGTTTCAAAGCCCCAAGGAGTTGTGTTGATGGAAAGCCCGGCTGTGCCAGCGGCCTCTACCTCTGCGAGTGTGGCCAGCCCATGGTGGGTGTATGCCTGTGCGCGCAATGGTGTGG
>JAUYGP010000703.1 GCA_030690515.1 Giesbergeria sp. | reverse complement strand
AACAAGCTCGACGCCGTGGACAACCCTGAATTGGCCTGGCAGCACATCAGCGCCGCCCTGGCACGGTTTGCAGAGCAGGCCGGCATTGCGGTAAGCGCCACCGTGCCCGTCTCGGCCCTCAAAGGCTGGAACGTGGTCGATGCCCAACCCGGCTGGTGCGGCTACGAAGGCCCCAGCCTGCTGCAAATCCTTGAGCTGCTGCCCAACACGCCCGCCGACACCGGCCTACCGCTGGCCTTCCCGGTGCAGTGGGTCGAAAAGTTCTCGTCGTCTGCCGACACGTCCCAGGGCCGCCGTGTGTTCTGGGGCCGGGTCGCCGCAGGCCATGTGGCACCCGGCACGCCCGTGCAGGTCTTCCCAAGTGGCCAGATCGCCACCGTGGCCCAGGTGCTCGACCACGCACGCCGCCCTTTCGGCGTGGATGCGGGCCAAAGCGCCGGCATTGTGCTCGACCGCGAGGTCGATGTCTCGCGCGGCGACTGGATCGTGGCCGCCCCCACGCAAGCCGCCCCCGCCGAAGATGACTTCGACACGCCCGCCACGGTACCCGCCTGGCCCGGTCGCCGCGAACTGCGCACCACCGTGGCCTGGATGGACAACGAACCCCTGGTGGCGGGCCGCGTGTACTGGGCGCTGCACGGCCACCGCTGGGTGAAGGCCAAAGTCCAGCGCGTGGTGCCCCGCCTGGACATCAACACCCTGGCCGAAGAAGACGCCAGCCAGCTCGAACCCAACGCCATCGGCCATGTCGACCTGCTGCTGCAGGAACCCCTGCCCGCCGCATCGTTTGGCCGGGCGCGGGTACTGGGCTCGCTGATTCTGGTGGACACGGCCAGCCACGCCACGGCTGGCGCCGTACTCGTGAATTGACCTTGATCGAGAACACGTTCTTCACCACGTATTCCATTTGATTGACAGGGCTGCCCCCGCCGCCCCTGCCACACCCCGTAAAATCGAGGGTGTTCCCTGATTCCCTAAAAACACTGCCATGACCCACGTCGTTTCCGAAAACTGCATCAAGTGCAAATACACCGATTGTGTGGACGTGTGTCCCGTCGACTGTTTCGTCGAAGGCCCGAACATGCTGGTCATCAACCCGGACGAATGCATCGACTGCGCCGTCTGCGTGCCTGAATGCCCGGCCAACGCCATCTTTGCCGAAGAAGACCTGCCCCCCACCGAACTGGCCTTCATCAAGATCAACGCCGACCTGACCAACGCCCCCGGCTGGAAACCCATCACCAAGCGCAAGACCGCGCTGGAGGGTGCCGACGAGTGGAACGGCCAGCCCGGCAAAATCAAAGACATCATCCGCTGATGGCTGCTGCGGCCGACGGCACACCACTGCAACACGCCGCACCCCGCACCGCCTTGGCCACCCCGCCTGAGCCTCTGCACACCGATGCCATCGTCATCGGCGCGGGGCCGGTCGGCCTGTTCCAGGTCTTCCAGCTTGGCCTGCAAGGCCTGCGCGCGCACCTCATCGACGCACTGCCCCACCCCGGCGGCCAGTGCGCTGAGTTGTACGCAGACAAACCCATCTACGACATCCCCGGCATCCCGGTCTGCACCGGCCAGGAGCTGACCGAGCGCCTGCTTGGCCAAATCAGCCCCTTCGCACCCCAGTGGCACCTGGGCCAGCAGGTCGATACCGTGCAAGCACTGCCCGCAGGCGGCTTGCGCGTTGGCACAGCACAGGGCACCCAACTGCAGGCGCGCGCCGTGTTCATCGCCACCGGCGTGGGCGCCTTCGTGCCGCGCACCCTCAAACTGCCGGGGCTGGACGCTTACGAGGGCGGCCAACTGCTCTACCGCCTGGACAAAAGCCCCCGCCTTGCCGAGCAGCGCGTGGTGGTACACGGCGGCGACGAACCCGCTGTGCAGCAAGCCATTGCCTGCGCCACCGCCCCCGAGGCACAGCGCCCCGCACGCACCACGCTACAGCACCGCCGCGACGTTTTTGACGCCCCACCCGCCCTGCTGGAGCAACTGCAGGCCCTGCGCACAGCGGGCCGCATTGAGGTCGCCATCGGCATGGCGAGCAGCATCGTGGAAGAAGCCGGGCGCCTCACCGCGCTAGTGCTAACCACCCCCGAGGGCACGCCGCTGCAACTGCCGCTAGACCTGCTGCTCGTGCGCCTGGGCCTGGTACCCCGCCTGGGCCCCGTCGCCGAATGGGGCCTGGCACTGGAGCGCAAACAACTCGTGGTGGACCCCGCCACCTTCGCCACCAGCGGACCCGGCATCTACGCCGTGGGCGACGCCATCACCTACCCCGGCAAGCGCAAGCTCATCCTGAGCGGCTTCCACGAAGCCACCCTGGCCGCCTTCGGCGCGGCGGAATGGCTGGCGGGGCACAAGCTGCCGCTGGAGTACACGACCAGCAGTGCAAGGTTGCAGGCGTATTTGGGGGTGGGGGCAGCGGGAGGCTGACAAAGGGCTCGCGCCCATGGCGGGGTCCAAAGTCCTCGGTGGCTGGCCGCTTACACAGCGCCAGGCAATCCGCACGATGCCCTTCGGGAGCGTGCTCGCAGACGAAGGCCGTCAGCCTGTTCCGGCTGCCATCCGTTCGCTACCGCACGGACAAAAACGCTTCCAGGCGCGATGCTTGTGCAGACTTGTTTACAGAGGCTTTTGCTGTGATCGCTCGGATACCCGCACAGGTGCCGTGCACGATCACCAAGCCCCGGTCAATCAATGTTGGAGGACCCCTATGCCTGACACCAAACCACCCA
>JAUYGP010000693.1 GCA_030690515.1 Giesbergeria sp. | reverse complement strand
TGACCGACGGCCAGGGGCGCACCGTGGACTTCAAGAACACGGTCATCGTGATGACCAGCAACATTGGCTCGCACCTCATCCAGGCCATGGTGGGGCAGGACTCGGAGGACATCAAGGAAGCGGTCTGGGGGGAACTCAAGAACCATTTCCGACCCGAATTCTTGAACCGCATCGACGAGACCGTGGTGTTCCATGCGCTCGACGCCGGACACATCGAATCGATTGCACGCATCCAGCTGCAGATCCTGCAGGCGCGTTTGGTGAAGATGGAGCTGGAATTGCAGGTGTCTGAGACGGCGCTGGCTGAGTTGGCCAAGGTCGGGTTTGATCCCGTGTTTGGCGCGCGGCCGCTCAAGCGGGCTATTCAGCAACGCATCGAGAACCCGCTGTCCAAGCTGCTGCTGGAAGGCAAGTTCCCGCCCAAGAGTGTGATTGCCGTCGATGTAGACCCGGTTCTGGAGCCGGGAGTGTTCCGCTTCAGCGCTGCGCAGCCGCTCTGAGTGGTGCTATTATAAATATAGCTTATGGCGCTTTATATACGGGCGCTAGAGGCTTTTTTGTCATTGTTTTCGAAAACCTGTCAGGAGATGGTTTGAACGATTTTTTTGCCGATGTGCTTCGCCTGCTGCTACGGCTGGTACTGGTGGCCGTGGGCGTTGTTTTCTTTTTGAGCCTGCTGGCAGCCGCCCTGGTGCTGGCCCTGGTGTGGGGGCTGCGCGCATTGTGGGCGCGGCTCACGGGGCGGCCCATCACGCCCTGGACCACGCGCATCGACCCGCGTACGGGTTGGAGCACGGTGTACCGCTCCAGCACACGCTGGCGTGCTACGGGCGCTGCGCCGAGCGATGCAGACGAGGCCCCACCCGTGCCCGCACACCTGCGGCCCTTGCCTGGGGCCGACGAGGTGACGGATGTGCAGCCGCGCGAACCGGGTACCAAGTGACACGGCAACCCGCCTGCAGCGCTAGACCCGTTCCTCTAGACACGGATTCCCGTCGCACCTCTATGATGCGCCATGAACTCAGTCGATCTCCAAGCCCTTTTTGACGCCCAGTACCAGGCCAGCCGTGCCCAGGTGAACGTGCCCCTGCTGGTGCGCCGTGAACGCCTGTTGCGCATGCGCAAGCTCATCGACGAGCACAGCGGCACGCTGGCGGCGGCGGTCGAGGCTGACTTTGGCGTGCGTTCGCAGCGGCTGACCGAGGTGGCCGACATGTTCGTGCTGCGCACCCTCATTTCGCACACGCTCAAGCACCTGAACCGCTGGAGTCGCCCGCAAAAAGTGCGCACCCCCATTTACCTGCAGCCCGCCAGCGCCATGATCCAGCGCCAGCCGCTGGGCGTGGTGGGCGTGATTGCTCCCTGGAACTACCCCGTGCAACTCGCCCTGGCACCGGCCATTACCGCGCTGGCGGCGGGCAACCGGGTGATGCTCAAGCCCAGCGAACTGACGCCGCATACTTCGGCACAACTGGGCATCTTGATTTCCCAGTTTTTTACTCCCGACGAGGTGTGCGTGGTGCAGGGGGATGCGGCTGTGGCGCAGGCGTTCAGCGCGCTGCCTTTTGACCACCTGGTGTTCACGGGCTCGACCGCCGTGGGCCGCAAGGTGGCGCAGGTGGCGGCTGCCAACCTCACGCCCACCACGCTGGAATTGGGGGGCAAATCGCCCTGCATCATCGACAGCAGTTGTGACCTGAAGGACGCTGCCCTCAAGATTGCGCACGGCAAGCTGCTCAATGCCGGCCAGACCTGCATTGCGCCCGATTACGTGTTGCTGCCCCGGGGCAGCGAGACCGCGTTTGCCGATGCTTACCGCGCTGCCGTAGCGAGGCTGTTTCCGCGCATTGCGGGCAACCAGGATTACGCCTCCATCATCAGCCCGCGCCATCTGGCGCGCCTGCGCACCATGCTGCAGCAAGCACAGACGCAGGGCGCCGACGTGCAGAGCATGGACCCCGCACCGGGCACCATGCCCGATCCGGCCGCTGCCGTGCAAGACGGCGGCACCAGCCGTCAGATGGCGCCCGTACTGGTCTTTGGCGCCACCTCGGGCATGCAGCTCATGCAGGAGGAAATTTTCGGCCCTATCCTGCCTGTGGTGTCCTACGAGCGGCTCGACGACGCCATTGCACACATCAACGCGGGGCCGCGTCCGTTGGCGCTGTACTGGTTTGGCACCAATGACAGCGTGCGTGACGACGTGCTCGCACGCACCGTGAGCGGCGGCGTGACGGTGAACGACACCCTGATGCATATTGCGCACGACAACCTGCCCTTTGGTGGTGTGGGCGACAGCGGCTGGGGTGCCTACCACGGCGAGTCAGGTTACCTGCGCTTTTGCCACCAGAAATCGGTGCTGGTGCAGTCGCGCTGGGCCATGGGTTCGCTGTTCTACCCGCCCTACGGCAAGCGTTTCGACCAGGTCATGGGCCTGCTGCGACGCTGGCTTTAAAAGCCCTTGGTACCCCGTATGCAGGGGTGCTGATGGACGGTGCGCAAGGCCTCTGAAAAGGGGCCGAATGCGTTTGCGGCGACAATGCGCCTCCGTTTTCTTTTTCGTTGTCCGTTTCCGGTCGGTTTTCTCATGTCCAGTATCCAGGTTCGTCCCGCCACGCTTCGCGATGCCAAAGCCATTGCCCAGATCCACACCCTTGCCGCACAGGCTGCCTACCATGGCCTGGTGCCCGAGGATCAACTGAAATCCCTCTCCATTGAAAAACGCCAGACCTACTGGCGCGAAGCCATCGAGTTTTGCGAGCCCCAGGTCCAGGTGGCCGTCGAGGATGAAAAAATTGTCGGCTTCGTCGGTTTCGACCGCTCGCGCGACGAAAAATCCCGCCCCACCACCGGCGAAATCTGGGCCATCTACGCCGCCCCCACGCACTGGGACAAAGGCGTGGGCCTGGCCCTGTGGGATGCCGCACGTGACGGTCTCCAGGAAGAAGGGTGCACCAACGTCACCGCCTGGGTGCCGCTGCGCAATGAGCGCGCCATCCGATTCCATGAACTCGCCGGCTTCAAGCGCGAAATGACCACGGCCAAGACCGCCGTGGTGGGCGGCGTGAAGATCGAAGAAGTACGCCTCAAACGCCCCCTGAATTAGGAACAACCCCTTGTGTCGCTGCGCTCCTTTCCCCTTCTCTTGCATCGCTGCGCGATGCGGAAGGGGGACGCCCCCAGCGCGGCGGGGCGGCCCTTGCGCGGGGCCGCTGGCCTGGGCCGTGTCAGTATCATGCGGCGTGCAGCGGCATAACAACTAAGGATGCTCCCATGATGATCGAATGGAACGAACAGGGCGAGGTACGCCAAGCGCACTGGCGTTCCGAAAGTGGCGCCCCGGCGCCGCGCCGCGTGGAACTGGCCAAGGACACCTTGTCCGCCGACTCGGCTTACCGCCTGGCCTGCGCTGGCACGGCCATGCTGTGGCGCAGTGATTTTCAAAATGCCCGCCTGATGCTGCAGGCCCTGCAGCGCCGCATCGAGGACAAACCGCCCAAGGCAGCCGCCCGCGCAGCAGCCAAAATCGCCGAGTCCACGCCCGAGGAGGTGTTTCACCTGCACCGCCAGGCGCAGTCGCAGCGGGCGCGCACGCTCTCTACCCTGGTGATCCGGGTCGAAGGTGACTACAGCATCAAGCTGCGCCGCGCCCCCGACTGGAAAGAGGCGCTGACCGAAGCCTGGGGCCCCGCCACGGGCGCGGCGCAGGTGGTGTCGCTGCGCGAGCTGCTGGGCGTGGTGGGCGCGCACGAATGGCGCAAAAAAGGCGTGGAAATTGCCGCGTTGGGCGATGAGCCCAACAACCGCATTCATCCGCACTACGGCGTCTTCTCCCCTGTGCGCGGTGAATACATCGACCTGGTGGCGCAAACGCCGTTGCCGTCCAAGGCACTGGCCTTTGACATTGGCACCGGTACCGGCGTGCTCGCCGCTGTGCTGGCCCGCCGCGGCGTGCGCCGCGTGGTGGCCACAGAAAACGCCCCGCGTGCCCTGGCCTGCGCCCGGGACAACCTACAGCGGTTGGGCCTGAGCAAACAAGTCGAGCTGCAGGACGTGGACCTGTTCCCTGAAGGGCAGGCACCGCTCATCGTTTGCAACCCGCCCTGGGTGCCAGCTCGCCCCAGTTCGCCCATCGAACATGCGGTATACGACGAAGGCAGCCGCATGCTGCGTGCCTTTCTGGCGGGGTTGGCAGAGCACCTGGCACCCGGCGGTGAAGGCTGGCTGGTGCTGTCCGACCTGGCTGAGCACCTGGGCCTGCGCCCGCGTGCACAGTTGCTGGAGTGGATCGCTACAGGCGGCCTGCGCGTGCTCGAGCGTCACGATGTGCGCCCCGTGCACACCAAGGCCACCGCGGCGGGC
>JAUYGP010000653.1 GCA_030690515.1 Giesbergeria sp. | reverse complement strand
AGGTGGGCCTGGCAACCGTGGCAACCCGCATGTCCTGGTACCTGGGGGCCATGCTGGCAGCCATCGCGCTGGCCTGGCTGCTGGTTGAAGTGGGGCTCCTGCGCCGCGTCACGGCCCTGACCCGCCGCGCCGCCGCCGTGTCGTACAACGTGCAGCCCGGCCACACCGGCCCACGCCTGGGCGACCTGGACGTATCAGACCTGCGCGGCCCGGACGAACTGGGCATTCTGGCCGGGGGCCTGGCCGACCTGCTGCAGCGCGTGAAGGACGATATCCAGCGCGAACAATTGCGCGCCCAGCAAGAGCGGGATATGTGGCACGCCGTGGGACACGAGATCATGTCGCCGCTGCAATCCTTGATGGTGTTGCACAGCGACCCGCAAGACCCCGGCAGGCGCTACGTGCAGCGCATGCAGCAGGCGGTACATGTGCTCTACGGCACGGCCTCGCCCGCCGAGGCCCTGCAGGCGGCAGACTTGCCGCAGGGACGGCTCGACCTGGACGCCTTCCTGCGCCATGTGGCCGCCAATGCACACTTTGCAGACATTGCCGATGTAGCGTACGAGGCCGACACGGGCCCGGTCATCGTGCGGGCAGATGAATTCGCCCTGGAAGACGTGGTAACCCACATCCTGCGCAATGCCGACCGCTACCGCCCGGCGGGCACCTCGATCCGGCTCACACTCACTGCGTCCGCATCGACCGCCAGCGCCACGCTGCACAACCAGGGCTCCACCATTGCCGACGACCTGCTGGAGCGAATTTTCGAGCTGGGCGTGTCGGACCCCGGTCTACCTGCAGTACCGGGCGATGGGGAACACCGAGGCCAGGGCCTGTTCGTGGCCCGAACCTATATGGCCAAGATGGGCGGCGCCATCAGCGCGCACAACACGGCCGATGGGGTCGCCTTTACGCTGACGTTCCAGCGCCTGGGGTAAAAGCCCCTCAGACGGCCAACTGCGCACGCATGGCGTCAATCACGCCGCGGTAGTCGGTCTTGCCAAAAATAGCGCTGCCGGCTACGAACGTGTCGGCACCAGCATCGGCCACGCGGCGGATATTCTCCTGCTTGATGCCGCCATCCACCTCCAGGCGAATGTCCTTGCCACTGGCGTCGATGCGCTTGCGCACGGCCTCGATCTTGCGTAGGGCCGAGTCGATGAAGCTCTGGCCGCCAAAACCGGGGTTGACGCTCATGATGAGGATGAGGTCGATGTCGTCGATCACCCAGTCCAGCACATCCAGCGGCTCGGCGGGGTTGAACACCAGCCCGGGTTTGACGCCCTTGGAACGGATCGCCTGGATGCTGCGGTGCACATGGCCCGAGGCGTCCGGGTGGAAACTGATGTAGTCGGCCCCCGCCTCGGCAAAGGCTGCTGCCAGGGCATCCACGGGCTGAACCATCAGGTGCACGTCGATGGGCACCGCAACACCCGCGGGCGTTTTGGCGTGTGGCTTGAGAGCCTGACACACCATGGGGCCGAAGGTGAGGTTGGGCACGTAATGGTTGTCCATCACGTCGAAATGGATCCAGTCGGCGCCAGCGGCGACGACGTTCTGCACCTCTTCGCCCAAACGGGCAAAGTCAGCAGAGAGGATCGAAGGGGCAATGCGATAGGTACGGCTCATGCGACGATTGTCGCAGTTACCATTCCGGGATGCTGAAACCTACCATCGACGTTCACGTCCGCCCCGAATACCTGACGGAGCAGTCCGATCCCGATGCCTGCCTGTATAGCTTTGCGTACACCATTCAGATTGGTAATCCCGGGGACGCACCAGCCCAATTGATTGCACGGCACTGGATCATTACTGACGCGCTGGGGCATGTCGAGGAAGTCAAAGGCCTGGGCGTGGTAGGTCAACAACCGCTGTTGCAGCCAGGGCAGGCCTTTGAATACACCAGTGGATGCCGCCTTCGCACCGCCACAGGAAGCATGCGCGGCAGCTTTCATTTTGTGACGGAAGAAGGCGCGCCCTTCGAGGTACCGGTGGAGTGTTTCTACCTGGATGCCTCGGACAGCGCCACGCCGCACGTGCTGCACTGATCGCCGCGCATCCCGAAGGCCAGGAGGCCGTCGGAAGCCTTAGCTGCGCCCTGTTCATTGATCCACAGCGAGCCTCTCGCCCCTGTTGCCCATGGAATTCCTCCCTGTCTGGCCCTTCCCGGTCAACACCCTGTTTTTTTTCGGATTTCTGCTTTTTTGCGGCGCGCTCGGCGGATACATTGCCCACCACTGGCGGTGGCTTCCCAGCATCACAGGGTTTATGGTGGTGGGGCTGTTCGCTGGCCCCAACGTGCTGGGACTGATCAGCCCCGAGGCACTGGCGCGATCGCGTATCGTCGTGGACGTAGCGCTCGCGCTGATTCTGTACCGGCTGGGCCTTTCGCTAGACATCAAGCGTTTCATCAACGACCGTTCATTGGTGTTGATTTCCCTGACGGAAAGCGCCCTGACTTTCGTAGCCGTCTATTTTTGCCTGGGATGGTTCGGCATCTCAGGGTTGCCTGCGGCGGTGATCTCGACGATCGCAATTTCCTCCTCGCCTGCGGTACTGATCCACGTCGCCCATGAACTCGGTGCCTCTGGGCCCGTGACGTCCCGATCGATGTCGCTGGTGGCGCTGAACAACGCCATCGCCTTCATGGCATTTGCTGCGGTGCTACCGGCCTTGTACGGGCAGGCCGCAGCCCCCCTGTCCATCATGATCGGCGCGCCGCTCTACCAGGTGCTGGGGTCGGCGGCGCTAGGGGCCGCCATGGGGTGGGCGCTGCATTTGGCGGCGCGAACAACCAAGGCGGCCCACCAGTACCAGCTCGCGCTCGTGATCGGTGCCGTGATGATGACGGTGGGCGCGGCACTTGTACTCAACTTGTCCGCCTTGTTTGCGCCCTTGATGCTCGGCATGGTCGTGCGTAGCCTGGAACGTACCAACTTGATCGCGGACATTGAGTTCGGACCGTCGTTCGAACTGTTCTTTATTGTTCTCTTCGTCTATGCCGGCGCCAACATGCATGTGTCGGAAATGCTCCATTACTGGCCCGCCGCATTGGCATTCGTGTTCGCGCGCAGTGGGGCCAAATGGCTGGGGGTGACCCTGGCTGCGTCTGCCTGCCGCACCCCTTTGCGACAGGCCAGCGCCAGCGGCCTCCTGCTGATGCCCATGGCGGGTCTCGCCATCGGTCTCGTCAACACCACTGTGGCGCTTTTCCCCAAGGAAGGGCTGATTGTGGGCTCCACAGTGCTTGCGGCGGTGGCCATTCTGGAGACGATCGGTCCGCCCATCGCTGCCCGCGCATTGCGCTGGTCTGGAGACCGGCTCAATGAGACTGTCGACAGCACCGCTACGGACAACACCGGCGATTTCTCAACGGATAACGCCCCCCGCGCGCCAGGCGCGCATGCCCCTGGCACCCCGCCTGCGGGCCCGGGGCAGCCGCGGTGAAGGTGGCTACCGCAAGAAGCTTCTGACGGGTCGTGGACGACAACCTGCGGCATGCGGCGATACTCCATGGCTTGCATCTAGGAGTCTGTCGGGCTTGGAGCGTCGAAAGCGAGAATTGGCCCCAGCGAGGACAGTTTTTGCCGGATTTGCAGCCCCATAGCCCGGCTATGGGGCAAAAAGACGGTAAAAAATGGACCGCTGCGGCCGATTTG
>JAUYGP010000643.1 GCA_030690515.1 Giesbergeria sp. | reverse complement strand
GGATGGCATCAATGCCCAGGGCGGTATCCATGGGCGGCGCATCCGGATCGTGACCGAGGACGATGGCTACAAGCCGGACAACACTGTTCGACTGGTAGGCAAGATGATTGAGCAAGACCAGGTCTTCGCTCTGATGAACCTGACTGGCACGGCCAATGTGGGCGCTATCCTGCCTTTGCTGGCCAAGGAAAACCCGCCCGTACCGTTGATTTCGCCCTTCACCGGGGCCGATCTGCTGCGGGAGCCGCCCATCTACCATGTCTTCAATGTTCGCGCCAGCTATAGCGATGAGGTCGAGAAGCTGGTGCAGCACCTCACCACCTTGGGCGTATCGCGCATCTCGGTCCTGTGGATGAACAACGGTTTTGGCAAGGATGGTTTGGCGGGTGCGCGCAAATCCATGGAAAAGCGCGGGCTCAAGCTGCACTCCGATGCCCCTATCCAGGCCGATTCCTCCGATGTGCAACAAGCGGTGCAGGCCCTGAGTACCAGCGCACCTGACGCCATCATCATGATTACCGCTGGCGCACCAACGGTGACTTTCATCAAGGCCTATCGCAAGGTGAGTCGGGCCGCGCGTTTCTACACCACCTCGGTGATGGGATCGCAGTCCACCATCCAGGCACTGGGGTCCGATGGCGTGGGTGTGGTGGTGACGTCGGTCGTGCCGTTCCCCTGGAGCCATAGCCTGCCTGTGGCCCGGGAATACCGCGCTGTGCTCAAGAAGGCTGGCATGGAGGAATCGGTCTCTTTTATCGGCCTGGAGGCCTATATCAATGCCAAGGTGCTGGTCGAGGGCTTGCGCCGCGCCGGCAAGGATTTGACACGGCCCCGCTTCATCCAGGCCCTGGAATCCTTGCAGCACTTTGATGTGGGTGGTTTCGAGGTGGACTATGGCAAAGGTGTGCGCCAAGGCTCCCGTTTTGTGGATTTGACCATCATCGGCACGGGCGGCAAGTTCACCCGTTAGGATGGTTCTGTTTTAGTGATATGCATAGTTAAAGGAGCACATATGCTGGGTTTGATGCAGAGTCAGCCATTGCTGATTTCGTCGTTGATTGAGTTTGCCGAGCGCCATCACGGCGATGGTGAAATTGTTTCGCGCCGTGTGGAAGGTGATATCCACCGTTACACCTACCGTGATTTGGCGGCACGTTCGCGCCAGTTGGCCAACGCGCTGGACAAAGAAGGGCTGGCTTTCAGCGACCGCGTCGCCACCCTGGCCTGGAACGGCTACCGCCACATGGAAATGTATTTCGGCGTGAGTGGTTCGGGACGTGTGCTGCACACCGTCAACCCGCGCCTGCACCCCGAGCAGATTGCCTGGATCGTCAACCACGCCGAAGACCAGGTACTGTGCTTTGACATGAGCTTTCTGCCTCTGGTGCAAGCTGTGCATGCCAAATGCCCCACGGTGAAGAAATGGGTGGCGCTGTGCGATGCCGACAAGTTGCCAGCCGACACGGGCATTCCCGGGCTGATCAGCTACGAGGCATGGATTGCGCCCCAGTCCTCCGAATATGCCTGGCCACAGTTTGACGAAAACACCGCGTCCAGCATGTGCTACACCAGCGGCACCACCGGCAACCCCAAGGCTGCGCTCTACAGCCACCGCTCGACCACGTTGCACGCCTATGCAGCCGCATTGCCCGATGTCATGTGCCTGTCGGCCCGCGATGCTGTTTTGCCCGTCGTGCCCATGTTCCACGTCAACGCCTGGGGCATTCCGTACTCGGCGGCGCTCACCGGCTGCAAGCTGGTGTACCCCGGCCCGGCGATGGACGGCAAGTCTATTTACGAGTTGATTGAGGCCGAGAAGGTCACCTACGCCGCGGGCGTGCCCACGGTTTGGCAGATGATGCTGGGCCACATGAAGCCCGCAGGCCTGAAGTTCTCTACGCTCCGGCGCACCGTGATTGGCGGTTCAGCTTGCCCACCGGCCATGATTGCCGCATTCCAGGACGACTTTGGTGTCGAGGTGCTGCACGCCTGGGGCATGACGGAGATGAGCCCTCTGGGTACCCTGTGCACCCTCAAGAACAAGCAGCTTGACCTGCCCAAGGACGAGCAGATGAAAATCCGCCAGAAGCAGGGGCGGGCCATTTTTGGCGTGGACATGAAGATCGTGGATGGCAATGGCAGTGAATTGCCCTGGGATGGCAAGACTTACGGCGACTTGCTGGTGCGGGGCCCCTGGATTCTTGAAACCTATTACAAGGGCGAGAGCCCGCTGATTGAAGATGCCCAAGGCCGGGGCTGGTTCCCCACGGGCGATGTGGCCACCATCGACGCCAATGGCTTCATGCAGATCACCGACCGCAGCAAGGACGTTATCAAGTCGGGCGGCGAGTGGATCAGTTCCATCGACATTGAAAACATCGCCATGGCGCACCCCGCTGTGGCCATGGCGGCCTGCATCGGCATGCCGCACCCCAAGTGGGATGAGCGCCCGATTGTTGCCATCACGCTCAAGCAGGGCGCAGAGGTGACGCGCGAGGAGCTGCTGCAGTTCTTTGAAGGCAAGACCGCGAAATGGCAGATCCCGGACGACGTTGTGTTTGTCGAGGCCATTCCGTTGGGTGCCACCGGCAAGATGCTCAAGACACGGCTGCGCGAGCAGCTCAAGGATTACAGGCTTCCTGGCCTGTGATAGCAGGCTGCCGTGGCACTCGGGGGAGTGCCCTGGCAGTCGCGCGTGTGATAGGTGCTAGGGGCATCCCCTGAGCAATGACGCAGCGCAACACTGTACGCTGCACTTTGTTGATTCAACCGGAGACCGAAAAATGAAATTTGCTATCAAGACCGTAGCTGCTTCCCTTTTGCTGGCAAGCGCTACTGGTGCTTTTGCCCAAAAAGGTGAAACCGTAAAAATTGCCTGGCTCGACCCGCTTTCGGGCCTGATGGCCGCCGTGGGCACCAACCAGCTCAAGAGCTTCCAGTTCATCTCCGAAGAGTTCAACAAGAAGAACGCCTCGGGTGTGAAGTTCGAGATCATCGGCATCGACAACAAGCTCAGCCCGCAAGAGACCTCCAGTGCTCTGCGCTCTGCCATGGACCAGGGCGTTCGCTACGTGGTGCAGGGCAATGGCTCGGGCCCGGCGCTGGCCATCATCGATGCGCTGGAAAAGCACAACGCACGTAACCCCGGCAAAGAAGTGGTGTTCCTGAACTACGCTGCCGTCGACCCTGACCTGACCAACAGCAAGTGCAGCTACTGGCATTTCCGCCTGGATGCTGACACCTCCATGAAGATGGAAGCGCTGACCACCTACATGAAGGATGTGCCAGAGGTCAAGAAGGTCTACCTGATCAACCAGAACTACTCGCACGGTCACCAGGTTTCCAAGTTCGCCAAGGAAATGCTCAAGCGCAAGCGCCCGGACATCCAGATCGTGGGTGACGACCTGTCGCCACTGGCCCAGGTGCGTGATTTCTCGCCCTACATCGCCAAGATCAAGCAGTCGGGTGCCGACACCGTGATCACCGGTAACTGGGGTTCCGACCTGGCGCTGCTCATCAAGGCGGCCAACGATTCTGGCCTGAACAACGTCAACTTCTACACCTACTATGGTTCGGTTACGGGCAGCCCTACGGCGATGGGCGCCGCTGCTGCAGGCCGCGTGTACATGGTGGCTTATGCCCACATGAACCTGCCGGGCGAGCTCAACAAGATCGTGGTGGACTACAAGAAAAAGTTCGGTGACGACATGTACACCGGCGCCGTGTACCACGCCTTCTCCATGCTGGATACAGCCTTTGCCAAGGCCAAGTCCACCGACCCGGTCAAGGTGGCGGCCACGATGGAAGGCATGAAGTTCAAGAGCTTCAACGGCGAGGTCGAAATGCGCAAGACCGACCACCAGCTCCAGCAAGGTCTGTTCATCTCCAAGTGGGAGAAAGCCGGTGGCAAGTATCCGATTGACTCGGAAGGTACGGGTTACACCTTTGTGCCCGTGAAGTACTACGAGCCCTATGTGGCCAGCACGCCCACGTCGTGCCAGATGAAGCGCCCTTCCTAAGGTCGCTTTCTCGGTACACGAGGCCCGATGTCCCTCGGGCCTCTTTTTTTGACCTAGTGGTGAAGTATTCCGATGAATTCTGAGTTTTTCGTCATCTCGACGCTCAACGGCGTGAGCTATGGACTACTGCTGTTCATGCTCAGTTCGGGCCTTACGCTGATCTTCAGCATGATGGGTGTGCTCAACTTTGCGCACACCAGTTTCTACATGCTGGGGGCCTATTTCGCCTACACCATCTCCAGTGTGGTGGGTTTTTGGCCAGCCTTGGTGCTGGCGCCGCTGGCGGTAGGGGCCCTGGGGGCGCTGTTTGAGCGCTACAGCCTGCGCCGCGTGCACAAGTTCGGGCATGTGCCCGAGTTGCTGGTTACGTTCGGTTTGTCGTATCTGATTCTGGAACTGGTTCAGCTGGTGTGGGGGCGATCGACTGTCCCTTATGGCCTGCCCGAGCAGCTACAGGGGCCGCTCTTCACCATCTACGGCACGCAGTTTCCCAAATCGCGCTCCTTCATCATGCTGGTCGCCTTGGTCATGCTGGCCTCGGTATGGCTGTTGCTGACGCGCACACGCATTGGCCTGGTCATCCAGGCCGCCCTCAAGCACCCCGAGATGGTGCAATCACTGGGCCATAACGTACCGCGCGTCTTCATGCTGGTGTTTGGCGGAGGCTGTGCGCTGGCCGGGCTGGCAGGGGTAATTGGCGGCAACACCTATGTCACGGAGCCTGCCATGGCGGGATCAGTCGGCTCCATCATCTTTGTGGTGGTGGTGGTGGGTGGCATGGGCTCGCTCGCCGGTGCCTTTCTGGCGTCGCTGCTCATCGGGTTGGTACAAACTTTTGCTGTGGCGATGGACCAGTCCTTGGCCACTGGCCTGCAATTACTGGGCATGACGGTGACCGAAGAAACCTTTGGCTGGCCGTTGCTCAAGCTCACCATCTCCCAGGTGGCGCCCATCCTGCCGTACCTCTTTTTGGTACTGATTTTGATCTTCCGCCCCAAGGGCCTTTTGGGCACGCGGGAGGATTGATGCTATGACAACCACTTCATCCACTGCCACCTCGTACTACCGGTTCAAACCCTGGAACGTTGGACGTATCGTCATCTGGAGCCTGTTTGCGCTGATCTTGATTGCCGCTCCGCTGGTGTTCTCCAGCAGCCTGGCGCTGACCATGCTGTCGCAAATCGGCTACCTCATCATCATCTGCCTGAGCTACAACATCCTGCTGGGGCAGGGCGGCATGCTCAGCTTCGGGCATGCCGTGTACACCGGGCTGGGCTCGTTCCTGGCGATCCATGCCATGAACCTGGCCAGCAAGGGCAGCATGCCTATCCCGCTGGTGCTGATTCCCCTGGTTGGCGGACTGGCCGGCATGCTGTTTGCGATACTTTTGGGCTTCGTTACCACCAAAAAATCGGGTACGACGTTCGCCATGATCACCTTGGGTATTGGTGAGCTGGTGGCTTCAATGGCCCTGATGTTCCCCGAGTTCTTTGGTGGCGAAGGAGGCATCACGACCGACCGTGTGTATGGCAAGTCCTTCATGGGTATCAGCTTTGGCCCTGCGATCCAGGTCTATTACCTGATTGCGGCGTATTGCTTTGTCTGCACGGCCGCCATGTTCGCCTTTACGGGGACACCGCTGGGGCGCATGTTGAATGCCGTGCGCGACAACCCGGAACGCGTCGAGTTCATTGGCTACAACACCCAACGAGTGCGCTATTTTGCGTTCATCGTTGCCGGGTTCTTTGCAGGCATCGGCGGGGGACTGACGGCGATCAATTTCGAGATCGTCACAGCGATAGATAGCGTGAGCGTGATCCGCTCTGGTGGTAACTTGCTGTTCACCTTCCTGGGGGGCGCCACGTTCTTCTTCGGGCCCATCATTGGTGCGGTGCTGCTGGTGTTTGCATCGGTATTGCTGTCCGAGTTGTCCAAGGCCTGGCTGCTGTACCTGGGCCTGGTGTTCTTGTTCATGGTCATGTTTGCGCCGGGCGGCGTTGCCAGTCTGATCATGATGAACCTGCGCCTGGCCAAGTACGGCAAGTTGCGTGCCCTCTTTCCGTCGTACCTGGCGCTGTTTGGTACGGGGATGGTCGCCGTGTTGGGCGCGGCCTGCATGGTCGAGATGACCTACCACCTGCAGCTCAACGAAGCGCTGGGGCCAGAACTGTCTTACCTGGGTGCCACGCTGAATGCCAACGCGTTTTCTAGCTGGTTTGGCGCCGGGTTTGTGCTGGTGACTGGGCTGGGCCTGTTTGAACTGTGCAGACGCCAGTTCCGTCGCCAGTGGGAAACCATCCAGGAAGAAATTGAACACCAGATCAAGCGTGGGGAGGCGCTGTAACCATGGCGCAAAACGCTACTTATGCATTGGAGCTGCGCGGCCTGCGCAAGAGCTTCGGCAAGACGGAAATTATTCGCGGCGCAGACTTGGCCGTGGTCGCAGGCGAGCGGGTGGCCATCATCGGCCCCAACGGTGCGGGCAAGTCCACATTGTTCAATTTGATCAGCGGGCGCTTTGCGCCCACCAGTGGGGAGGTGTTGCTCAACGGGCAGCGCATCGACGGCAAAAAGCCCTTCGAGATCAACCGCATGGGGCTCTCGCGGAGCTTCCAGATCACCAACATCTTTCCCAACCTCAGTGTTTTTGAAAACCTGCGCTGCGGAGTGCTCTGGAGCCTGGGCTACAAATACAGCTTCCTGCGCTTTCTCTCGCAGCTCGACGACGCCAATGACCGTGCTCGCCAGCTCATGGAGATGATCAAGCTGGACAAGAAACGCGACACACTGGCCGTGAACCTGACCTACGCCGAGCAGCGCGCGCTGGAGATCGGCATCACCATCGCGGGCGGTGCCAACGTGATCCTGCTCGACGAGCCCACGGCCGGCATGAGCCGCAGCGAAACCACGCGCTTCATCCACCTCATCAAGGAAGTGACCGAAGGCCGCACCTTGCTGACCGTAGAGCACGACATGGGCGTGGTGTTCGGCCTGGCCGACAGAATTGCCGTGGTCGTGTACGGCGAGGTCATTGCTTTCGATACACCAGACAAGGTGCGCGCCAATGCGCGCGTGCAGGAGGCCTATCTGGGCTCTGCCGTGGCCGATGCA
>JAUYGP010000637.1 GCA_030690515.1 Giesbergeria sp. | reverse complement strand
GCAGAAAAGTCACCAGCTCGCGGTCCGAGCGGCGGATGTGCAGCGACAACCAGTCGCGCATCAGGCCCGACAACTGAGAGGCCACCGTGATGCTGCCTTCTGCCTGTCTATCGGCCAGCGCTTCCAACTGCGCAACGATGGTGCGGTGCTGTTTATGGTGTGCCGCCAGGCCCGGGAAGGCAGCCGCGCCCATGATTTGTTCCTCCCGGGTGAAATGCTGCTGGGTATAGGTGATGAGCCGCGCCATCACACCGCCGACCACTTCTTGTCCTTGGCCCTGGCTGGTGGCGGTGTGCAGTGCATTCACCAAGTCCACCAGTTGGCGATGGTCTGCATCGATCGGTCCATGATCGATCTCCAGGTCGGCGGCCCATTCAAAATATGCCATGTGGCGCTTTCTACTGAAGTACCAAGGCCCGCTCACCCGACAGCTTGAACACACTGACCGCATGCACCAGCGCTTGCGCCTGTGCATCCAGCGACTGCGCCGCTGCAGCCGCTTCTTCGACCAGCGCCGCGTTGCCTTGAGTGACCTGGTCCATCTGCCCCATGGCGATGTTGATCTGGTCAAGCCCACTGGTCTGTTCACCGCTGGCCGCTGCAAGCTCTCCCATGATGTCGGTCACCCGGCGCACGTTGACGACAATTTCATCCATGGTGCTGCCCGCCTGCTCCACCAACCGGCACCCTTGCTCCACGTTGCCGACCGAGGTTTCAATCAACACCTTGATTTCCCGCGCCGCAGTGGCAGGCCGCCCTGCCAGGCTGCGCACCTCCGTGGCCACTACGGCAAACCCGCGGCCCTGATCACCGGCCCGCGCGGCCTCCACCGCCGCATTCAAGGCCAGGATATTGGTCTGGAACGCAATGCCGTCAATGACGCCAATGATGTCGGCAATCTTGCGCGAAGAGACATTGATCGCCTCCATGGTGTGCACCACCTGCGCTACCACGGTGCCGCCACGCAAGGCTACGTCTGCGGCTGCAGCCGCCACCTGGTTGGCATGCTGGCTTCCCTCGTAGTTCTGTCGCACGGTGGCGCCAATCTGCTCCAGCGATGCGGCGGTCTGCTCCAGCGAGGCCGCCTGCTCTTCCGTGCGCTGGGACAAGTCCAGGTTGCCCGCAGCAATCTGGCTGCTGGCCGAAGAGATGGCCTCCGAACTGCCCCGCACGCCACCCACAATGCGTACGAGCGCTGTGCTCATCGTCTGCAGCGCCTCCAGCAACTGGGCCATTTCGTCCTTACCTTCAGGCTGCACCTGTCCGGTCAGATCTCCTGCGGCCACCTGCCGAGCCAGGCGCAAGGCCTGGTCAATGGGCCTGGTGATGGAGCGGGTTATCAAAATGGCAGCACCGGTACCGATCACAACGCCCAGAAAAACCAACCCCATCATCAGTTGCTGAGAGAACTCAATATGTTTCTGCGCCTCGGCGCTGCTCGCTATGACCACCCGTTTTTGTAGCGCAGCCAGCCCAGCAATGGGGATTTGCAAAGCGTCAATGGCCAGCAAGGTTTCACTGTTCATCAATTGCACGGCTTCTTCGCGCCGGTCCAGCCCCACCAATTCAGCCACCTTGGTGAAGGACTGGACATATTGACCACGCTTCTCCTTGATCACCGCCAGCAATTGCTTGCCTTCGGGCAAATAAACCATTTGCTCCAGGGTGTGCAATGCGTCGTCAATGGTTTTCTTGTTTTTTGCAATCGCTTCCCTGATCTGCGCCTGCTGCTCCGGAAGAGAGGACACCAGCAATTCAAGGGTTCTTTTGGCATTGGCCTGTGCAACGGCATCAATGGTGGTGGCCGCCTCAGATTTGACCCAGTCTTTTTCAATGATGCGGTTATTGACCGCGCCCACCGTGGTGAATTGCACCACCGCTACGCCATTGCCAATCAGCATCAGTATCAGCAACAGCCCAAATCCCAAGCCCAGACGATGCCCGATACGCAAATTCGCGAGTTTCATGACGCCCCTCCAATCCATTAAAAAACCACGAGAGGGGGCCACTATCATGGTTTTTTCAGGCTTGGTGGACGGGATTGTTCTGCACCACGACGCAGATCAAAGTGGCCATGGTATTCCCGTACACACATACACTTAGGGTGCTCCGCATCACGCTACTCGAGTTTGTGTAGTACGGATCGGAAGGGGAGGCAAGGCGTGTTTTTCAGCCAATCACCATCGCTATGGGTGGTGAAACGAATACGTACACCCCCAAGGCCACGCTGCCCGAATGCAACGGGCACGCAACCGTCCTGAGAGGCATAAAAAAACCCGCCGAAGCGGGT
>JAUYGP010000634.1 GCA_030690515.1 Giesbergeria sp. | reverse complement strand
GCCACTGGTCGGTGTGCGCATAGAAGAAACTGGTGCTGTTCATTTGGCGCGAAGGACGGATCCAGTCCAGTGCGAACGCCAACGCCGTCCAGCCCGTTTGTGGGCGCAGTTTTTCCTGGCCCACGTAGTGCGCCCAGCCGCCGCCACTTTGGCCGATACAGCCGCACATCATCAGCATGTTGATGATGCCGCGATAGTTCATGTCACAGTGGTACCAGTGGTTCATGGCCGCACCGATGATGACCATGCTCTTGCCACGGGTCTTGTCAGCGTTGTCGCCAAACTGGCGCGCAATCGTGATGACCTGGTCGCGCGGCACGCCGGTGATCTTTTCCTGCCATGCCGGGGTGTAGGGTGCATCGGCGTCGTAGCCGCCGTCCAGGGCCTCGCCCTGCAGGCCGCGGTTCACGCCGTAGTTGGCCACCTGCAGGTCAAACACGGTGGCCACCATGACCTCGCCCGAAATGCCGTCGCCCTCGAGCGCCAGGCGCGAGACCGGCACGCGGCGCAGCATGATGTCGCCGCCGAGTTGTTCATTGGCAGTGAAATTAGGCGTGGCCACACCACCAAAATACGGGAACGCTACATCGGCGATGTCGTGCTCCTGCACACCGTCCTCGATGACCGACAACTTGAGCGGTGTCTCGTTGGCGGTGCGGGCGTCCTTGCTCTCCAGGTTCCACTGGCCCAGGTCAGGCCGCTCGTTGTCGCCCCAGCGGAAACCGATCGAACCCGTCGGCAAGGCCACCTTGCCGTCCAGCCCATAGGCTACGGTCTTCCAATCGGGATTGTTCGTCTGACCCAGTTGGTCGGGGAAGTCGCTGGCGCGCACATAACGGCCAGGCACCATGACCTTGCGGCCATCGGCCAGGGTTTTTTCGTTCAGCACCACCAGCAGCGGCAGGTCGGTATAGCGACGAGCGTAGTCGTCGAAGTACGCCGAGCGCTTGTTGAAATAGAACTCCTTGAGGATCACGTGGCCCATGGCCATGGCCACGGCGGCGTCGGTGCCCTGTTTGGGGTGCATCCACAGGTCGGCCAGCTTGGCCACCTCGGAGTAGTCGGGCGTCACCGCCACTGTCTTGGCGCCCTTGTAGCGTACTTCGGTGAAGAAGTGCGCATCGGGGGTGCGCGTCTGCGGCACGTTCGAGCCCCAGGCGATGATGAAGGTCGAGTTGTACCAATCTGCCGACTCGGGCACATCGGTCTGCTCACCCCACACCTGTGGGCTGGAGGGCGGCAGATCGCAATACCAGTCATAGAAGCTCATGCACACGCCGCCAATCAGGCTCAGGTAGCGGCTGCCTGCGGCGTAGCTGATCATGCTCATGGCCGGGATCGGCGAGAAACCGATGATGCGGTCCGGGCCGTGCTTCTTGATGGTGTAGACGTTGGCCGCCGCAATCATCTGGTTGACTTCGTCCCAGGTGCTGCGCACGAAGCCGCCCAGGCCCCGCTGTTTTTGCCATTCGCGGCGTGCAGCGTCATTTTCGACGATGCTGGTCCAGGCTTCTACCGGGCCTTTGGCCACGGACAGTGCAGCACGCCAGTGTTTCAGCAAACGGCCCCGCACCATGGGGTACTTGACGCGGTTGGCGCTGTACAGATACCAGCTATAGCTGGCACCACGGGCACAGCCGCGTGGCTCGTGGTTGGGCAGGTCGGGGCGCGTGCGCGGATAGTCGGTCTGCTGCGTTTCCCAGGTAACGATGCCACCCTTGACGTAAATCTTCCAGGAACAGGAGCCCGTGCAGTTCACGCCGTGCGTGGAGCGCACGATCTTGTCGTGCGCCCAGCGGTCGCGGTAGGCATCTTCCCAGGTACGGTCTTCACCGTTGGCCTGGCCATGGCCGTCGGCAAACGACTCCTTGGGCTGGGAAAAGTACGTCAGGCGGTCAAGAAAATGACTCATCGGGGGCTCCTGTATCTAATCTCGTTGTCAAAAATCAGCACGGCATCTCAGCGTGCTTGCGTGCGTAGTACCACCAGGTCACCACGATACACACAGCATAAAAAACAGCAAAGGTCCATAGTGCCAGTTCTGGCCCACCCGTCAAGGCGATGGAACTACCATAGCTTTTCGGAATGAAGAACCCGCCATACGCGGCAAAGGCTGCCGTAAAGCCCAGCGTGGCGGCGCCCAGGGTGTTGCCTTCCTTGGTGGCACTGGCGACGGCCTGTGCATCATTGGCGTTCACGCCGCGCATGGCTTCTGTCAGGAAGATCACGGGAATCATGCGGAACGTTGAACCGTTGCCAATGCCTGTGGTCAGAAAGAGGAACAGGAAGCAAATGAAGAAGCCACCAAAGTTACCGCCCACGCCGCCCTGGGGCAGGAAGACGATCACGCCGATCACAGCCAGGGCCATGACCACGAAGTTCCACAGGGTCACGCGCGCACCGCCAAACTTGTCGGCCAACCAGCCACCAAAGGGGCGCACGACAGCACCCACCAGCGGACCCAGCCAGGCATAAGCCAAGGGATTGACGCCCGGAAACTGGCTCTTGATCAACAACGGGAAACCGGCGGCATAGCCGATGAAAGAGCCAAAGGTACCAAGGTACAGAAGGCACATCAGCCAGTTGTGCTTGCGGCGAAAAATGGCCGCTTGCGTGGCAAAAGACGCCTTGGCATCGGCAATGTCATTCATGCCAAACCAGGCCGCCAGAGACGCCAGCAAAATCCATGGCACCCAGATGAAGGCCGCGTTCTGCGTCCACACCTGGATGGTGTTGCCGTTCTTCACAATGGTCTGTGCCTCGCCACCAAAGATACCGAAGATGCCGGCGGTCACCACCAGCGGGCTCAGGAACTGCACCACCGACACGCCCAGGTTGCCCAGGCCGGCATTGACACCCAGCGCCGAGCCCTTGCGCTCCTTCGGAAAGAAGAAGCTGATGTTGGCCATGCTGGAGCTGAAATTGCCGCCCCCCAGTCCACACAGCAGTGCCAGCACCAGCATCGTCGGATAGCTGGTGGTGTTGTCCTGCACCGCGTAACCGATGCCGATCGCGGGGATGAGCAGGGTTGCGGTGGAGATAGA
>JAUYGP010000633.1 GCA_030690515.1 Giesbergeria sp. | reverse complement strand
TGCATCGTCCTCTGCCATTGCCTCAGCATGGCGTTGTACCGCCCAGCGGTAGTTCTCGCATGCCACCAGCAAGGGGGTGCTGCGGTTGTAGTCAACAAATTCGATGCCACTCTCGCTGTCCATGATGGCTTCGAGTTCGGCATCGGTGATTTTGCGGCCTGCCATCTCCCCCAGGAACTCGTCCGCTTCTTCGCTCACGTCGTTGTCTGCGCCTTCAGCGTATTCATCATCGCCTTGTTCGCCCAATCGCACGGTTTCCACATCGCCGGTTTCAAACAACGTGGAAACCGCCGAGCCTTGCTCCACGAATTTCTCGATGAAGGGCCAGATATGGTGAGACATGTCGTTCTTGCCGCCCGCAAACCCGATGCGCACAAGATCGCGCCCGTCCATTTCGCACTCCATGTGCAGCAGCTCGAACGCCCGTGCGAGAAAAGGGGTCTGGCTGAACTCGTGCTCATCGACGATATAGCCCGACACCGCCGGGTGCGCGGTGCAGCCGCTCTGCAAGCTTTTCAGCGCTGCAGCCTGGTTGCCTTCATTGATCCTCACCGTAGTCGCCGTGACCGAAGCGTTCACTCCCATTGCTGATCTCCCTTGATATCGTTGTTGTCTGTCAGAAGTGAAAGCGGAAACCGCCTCCAACCGTTGGCCTTGGCATGGTCCAAAGGGGCCGCTGCAAAGCTATTGCCGATGTTAAGCAGAGCTTTGCGGGCGGTACTGGACAAGTTGTCCAGTGGGCCGACTTGCAGGCCCGCTTCTGGCTTGGGGTGATGACGGCTTTGGGTGTCCAAGGCAACAATCTGCAAGTTTCCCCTTATGACGAGACGCGGCGCCCCAAGGCGACCGCCTCCGAAAAACCGTCACCGTTCTCCGAACCCTCTCACCCCGGCGCCCGATACACCAGCACCTTGAGCGCCCGCTCCGGTGACACATCGGCAAACACCGCCGGGTTGGCCACGCGCTCCACAAAAACCAGTTCGGGCGCCAGCGCCTGCATTTGCTCTTGCAGAAAGGCGCAGTCCAGCTCGGGGGCGTTCAGGCACAGCAGGGCGTGGCCGTGCGGGGCCAGCAGGTCGGGCAGGCGGCGCAGCAGGCGGGCATAGTCTTTGGTGGCGATGAAGCTGCCCTTCTGGTAGCTGGGCGGGTCGACGATGACCAGGTCATACGGCCCGCTGCGCGTGATCTTGCCCCAGGTGCTGAAGATGTCGTGCGCCAAAAAACTCGCGCCCGCCGCCAGGCCATTGAGCTGGTGGTTCTGCTGCCCGGTGGCGATGGCTCCGCGTGCCATGTCCACGTTCACCACCTGCCGGGCGCCTGCCTGCAGCGCCACCACCGAGAAGGCGCAGGTGTAGGCAAAGAGGTTGAGCACCTTCACCCCGCGCCGCTCGCCTTGCCGCGCCGCCACATGCGTGTGCACCCAGCGGCGGCCCTCGGCCATGTCGAGGAACAGGCCGTGGTTCTGGCCCCGCAGCACGTGCACCCGAAAACGCGCGCCATCCTCGGTGACCACATGCGGTTCGGGCACGCCGCCCGCCATCAGCCGGGTGTCGGTCTGGCCTTCGTGGCGGCATTGGTAGACCCAGTTCAGCGGTGTGCCGGGGGACAGTTGTTGCCAGCGGGCCGCCAGGGCCGCGCCCACGCTGGACAGGGTTTCTTCGCTGACCGGCTGGAAGCTGGTCAGCACCCACACGGGCGGAAAGGCGTCCAGCGCCCAGTGCTCGCAGCCGGGGTGCAGACCGCCCCGGCCATGGAAGATGCGCTGGGCGTCGGTGGGCATTTCCATCGTGGCGATGGCGTTCAGCAAGGCGTGCATGGGGTGTCGGGCAATGAAGGGGCGAAGGGAGGAGTGTAGGCAGTGCTGCCGGGGGGGGCGGCCTTGATCCAGCGCAAGAACCGATGGCACGGCCCAATGGTGTGCTGCGCAATGGCCCCGGAGGGGCTGGGCAGGGCGCAGGTGCAGGCGTACAATTGCTTAATGCGAATTGTTATTATTTAGTAATCATGGAAGCATTGATGGCGATGGATGCACCGTGCGCGGTGGACGAGGCGGGCAGCGGCCTGGCCGATTTGCCGCTGCGCACCGATGCCTGGGTGGTGGGTCTGCGCATGGAGGCGGCCGAGCACGATGGTGATCTGTTGCTGCGCCTGCTGGAGATTGGCTTCTTGCCCGGGGAGCGTGTGCGCGTGGTGGCGCGTGCCTTTCCCGTGGGCGACCCGGTGGCCGTGCGCGTGGGCCGCAGCACTTTTGCGCTGCGCCGCCGCGAGGCCGCGCTGGTGCGCATCAGCACCACACCCCCTGCGCAGGGCACGGCCGCATGAGTGCCGCCGCAGCCACCCCCATGCGCCTGGCCTTGCTGGGCCACCCCAACAGCGGCAAGACGGCGCTGTTCAACCTGCTCACCGGCAGTCGCCAGAAGGTGGCCAACTATGCCGGTGTGACAGTTGAGCGCAAAGAGGGCCAGCTCACCACGCCCTCGGGCCACCAGGTGCGTGTGCTCGACCTGCCCGGCGCCTACAGTCTCAACGCCCTCAGTGCCGACGAGGCCGTGACGCGTGACGTCATCACGGGCCAGCGCGCCGGTGAGTCGGCCCCCGACCTGCTGGTCTGTGTGGTCAATGCCGCCAACCTGCAACTGGGCCTGCGCATGGTGCTTGAATCGCGCGCCATGGGCCTGCCCATGGTGATGGCCCTGAACATGAGCGATGCCGCCCGCCGCGCCGGGATTGCCATTGACCGCGAGCTGCTGTCGGCCGAACTGGGCATGCCGGTGGTCGAGACCGTGGGTATCCAGCAGGGTGGGGCGCAGGAACTGCTGCAGTGGCTCGATGCCTGGCGCCCCGAAGGCCCGGCGCAGGCCCATCCTTGGGAGGCGCAAGGCCCCGCACAGGTGCTGCGCACCCAGCAGGAGGCGCGCCGCATTCTGCGCCTGGCCGTGCGCGAGCCCGAAGGCCTGCTGCGCGTGGACGACGCCATCGACAGCGTGGTGCTGCACCCGCTGTGGGGCATGCTGCTGCTGGCGGGCACCATGTTCTTGATGTTCCAGGCCGTGTTCAGCTGGGCGGCGGTGCCCATGGATGCCATCACCGGCACCGTCGATGCCCTGGGCCAGTGGCTGCAGGCTCATTTGCCCGAGGGAGCGCTGCGCAGCCTGCTGGTGGATGGCATCGTCGCGGGCGTGGGCGGCGTGCTGGTGTTTCTGCCGCAGATTCTGATTCTGTTCTTCTTCATCCTGGCGCTCGAAGACTCAGGCTACCTGCCGCGCGCGGCCTTTCTGCTGGACCGGGTCATGGGCACGGTGGGGCTGTCGGGGCGCTCGTTCATTCCGCTGCTGTCGAGCTTTGCCTGCGCCATCCCCGGCATCATGGCGGCCCGCACCATCACGCACTGGCGCGAGCGGCTGGTCACCATCATGATCGCGCCGCTCATGACCTGCTCGGCCCGCCTGCCGGTGTATGCACTGCTGATCGCCTCCTTCATCCCCGATCGCACGGTGGGTGGCCTGTTCAACCTGCAGGGGCTGGTGATGTTTGCGCTGTACATGGGCGGCATCCTGGGCGCCATGGCGGTGGCGGCGGTGCTCAAGATCTGGCGCGGCAAGGTGCGGCCCTCGCCCCTGCTGATGGAGCTGCCCGCTTACCGCGTGCCCAGCGTGCGCAATTTGGGACTGGGCTTGTATGAGCGCGCCGCCATCTTTCTTAAGCGCGTGGGCGGCATTATCCTGGCGCTGACGGTGCTGCTGTGGTTTCTGTCCACCTACCCTGCGCCGCCCGACGGCGCGACCGGCCCCGCCATCCAGTACAGCATGGCCGGACAACTGGGCCGCGTGCTGGAACATGTGTTTGCCCCGCTGGGCTTCAACTGGCAGATTTCCATTGCCCTGGTGCCCGGCATGGCCGCCCGCGAGGTGGTGGTGGGTGCGCTGGGCACGGTGTATGCGCTGTCGGCCACGGGCGACGATGTGGCAGGCCAGCTTGGTCCCCTGATTGCGCAGCAGTGGTCGCTGGCCACGGCGCTATCGCTGCTGGTGTGGTTTGTGTTTGCGCCGCAATGCCTCTCGACCCTGGCGACCGTACGGCGTGAAACCAATTCATGGGGCATGGCGCTGCTGATGGCGGCTTACCTGTTCGGGCTGGCCTACGCGGCGAGTTGGGTGACCTACCGGCTGGCGGTGTCGATGGGAGGAGGCTGAGCATGTGGCAGAACCTGGCGGTGGGCGCCATCGTGGCCCTGGCGGGGCTGTATGCCCTGTGGTACTGGATGCCTGCAGCGCTGCGCAAGCGCCTGGGCGCCCTGCGTCCGGCGTTGGGCAAGGCGCCTTCGTGCGGCTCTTGCAGCGATTGTGGTGGGTGCTCCACCCCGGTGTCACCGGGTGCCACGGGCCAAGGGCGCAAGACAGTCTGGATGGCGTCCAAGCATTGAGGGTGAACGGCAGCTTGGCCTGTATGTCTAGTGTCCTGAGTTAAAAGTTTGTTTCATAAAGATGCCGAGAATCGCCGCCATGCTGCGTTGCAAATCCTCGCGATAGCAACGGCTATCGCTGCGGTTTGCGCCTTGCCTGACGACGATTTCGATATCTTTTTTTCTTC
>JAUYGP010000630.1 GCA_030690515.1 Giesbergeria sp. | reverse complement strand
TGGTGGTGTTGTCCTGCACTGCGTAGCCAAAACCGATCGCGGGAATCAGCAGCGTGGCGGTCGAGATCGACGTCCACCGGCGCCCACCGAACACGGGCACCATGAACGAGTAAAAAATGCGCAGCGTTGCGCCACTGAGTGCCGGGGCGGCTGCCAGCCAGAACAGCTGGTTGGTCGAGTACGTGAAACCCAGGCCTGGCAGGCTCACAGCCACGACGCTCCAGACCTGCCAGATTGCGAAGGCCAGGACCAGCGCGGGCTCCGATATCCACAGGTTGAGCTTGGCGACAGCCTCGCCCTCGCGTTCCCAGAAACTCTTGTCTTCCGGGGTCCATAAATGCAGCGTGCCTCCGGGGCGCGCCTTGGTGGGATTGGAAGCAGACATGGATTTGTCCTTTGGTTAAAGATCAGGCCGCCGTGCGCGCTTGAGGCGACGGGGCATTGCCCAGCAGGTTGGTGCGGCGCACCTCGGTGAAATACATCCAGATCAGCGACACCCAGACCACGCCATACATCAGCATGAAAGCGCTGGAGCGCACGCCGGTCAGATCCATCAGGGCGCCAAAGGCGATGGGGAGCACAAAGCCACCCAGGCCGCCGGCCAGACCCACGATGCCGCTGATGGCACCGATATTGGTCGGATAGTCGTCACTGATGTACTTGAACACACTGGCCTTGCCGAAGGCCCAGGCAATGCCCAGGATGAACATCAGGCCCGTGAAGGCATACACATTCAGCCCCACATGAAAGGTCTTGGCACCATTCACCGTGAGGATGGTGAAGTCGGTTTGCGGATAGCTCAGCAAGAACAAGCAGATCCAGCTCACCCACATCACCCACCAGGTCACGCTGTGCGCGCCGTACTTGTCGGAAAGAACGCCACCAATGGCGCGCAGCACACCGCCGGGCAGCGAGAAGCAGGCCGCAAGCAAAGCCGCGACACGGATGTCGAGCCCGTATTCACCCACGTAGTACTGCACCATCCACAGCGACAGCGCCACATAGCCGCCGAACACGATGCTGTAGTACTGGCAGTACTTGAGCACCTTGGGGTCCTTGAGGGCTTTGAGCTGATCGGTGAACTTGACGTTGCTGGACACCAAATGGGCGGGATCGCTGTAGCTGAACATCCAGAACAGCACCAGCGCACCCAGCATGATGGCGGCGTACACCTGCGGCACCATGGTCCAGCCAAAGGCCACCAGCAGCACAGGGGCCACAAACTTGTTCACGGCCGCGCCCGAGTTGCCCGCACCGTACACGCCCATGGCCGTACCCTGGCGGTTTTTGGGGAACCAGCGCGCCACATAGGGCGTACCCACTGAGAACGAGCCACCAGCCAAGCCAACAAACAGGCCGATGGTGAGGAAATGCCAGTACTGGGTGGCATAGCTCATGAGCCAGATAGCCGGCACGGTAGCCGCCATCACCGCCGCCATGACGACACGGCCGCCGTAGCGGTCGGTCCAGATGCCCAGGGGCACACGCGACAGGGAGCCGGTGAGCACCGGCATGGACATCAGCAGACCGAACTGGGTGGCGTTGAGGTCCAGCATTTTCTTGATCGGGATGCCGATCACGCCAAACATCATCCAGACCATGAAGCAGACCGTGAAGGACATGGTGCTGACGATCAGCACGGACCAGGCCTGACGGGTTCTTTGCGGGCTGTCGCCCGCAGGAAGCGGTGTGTTTGCCATTTGCACGATACCTCTCAAATGTGAGTGCATGTATCGTCGTGCAAAGTCCCGGGCTTGCCTATCCTTCGCCTGGGAGGGCCGGGCAAGGCAAAAGAACTAGGGAATACCCGAAACTATCGTCCGAAAGAACTAGGACGATTTCACTCAACTATTCGGCACGCCCTCGGTCCGACGCATACACCGCCGCCTGGACGCGCGACGACAAGCCCAGCTTGCGCAGGATGTGCTGCACATGGATCTTCACCGTGGTCTCGGCAATGTCCAGTGCCCGCGCGATCTCCTTGTTGCTGGAGCCCCGGGCAATCTCGCGCAGCACCTCTTCTTCGCGCGGTGACAGCGGTGCAGAGCCCTCGGGCGCCAGCGCGGCCGGAGTCGGTGGCTCGGCAGAGGACGGCAGCACCGGCACGGGCGCACCCTGGGACTGGAAAGCCGCGACCAGCTTTCCCATCAGCTCCGGGCTGACGACGGGTTCGCCACAAGCCGCGCGCTGGATGGCTTGCGCCAGCAAATCCCCATCGATGGTCTTGAGCAGATAGCCCTGCGCGCCATTGCGCAGGGCCATGGCCAGATCCTGCTCGTCCTCACTCACGGTCAGCATCAGCACACGCGCCCGGGGCGCCAGTTTGCGCAGATCTTGTACGGCATCGATACCTGCCACGCCAGGCAGGTGGTTGTCCAGCAGGATGATGTCAGGCTGTAGCACGGGCGCCAGTCGCAGCGCTTGCGCTGCATCGCCCGCCTCGCCTACGACCTGCAGGCCCGGGTACTGCTCCAGCAAAGCGATCAGTCCGCGGCGAAACAAGGTGTGGTCATCCACCACCAGTATGGAGATGTTCGGCATTTCAGTTCTGGTTTTCCGTGGTGGGGACAGCGGCGGCAGGTACGGCCAAGGGGCGGACACTTCCCTGCATTTCAGGCAGCTCGATGACAACGGTGGTTCCCTCCCCAGGGGTGGATTGCACCTGGACGCGAGCGCCAATGCCTTGCGCCCTTTCCCGCATGATGCGCAGACCCACATGCGGGGAGTCCGGCGAGTGCTCCCCCTGATTGAAGCCGCACCCGTTGTCCTGCACTTCAAAACGCCAGCGCGGGTGCCTGCGCACGCGCAGCTCGACGCGGCTGGCGCCAGAGTGTTTGCGCACATTGGAAAGCGCTTCCTGCACCATGTGCAGCACCTGGATCTGCACATCGGGCGCGAGCGGTAGACCATGACCCGCCATGGACAAGGATGTGGCCACTCCGGTCTGGTGCTCGAATTTGGACAGTGTGGACCGCAGGGCCGCCTCGATATCCTCCTCGCTGGTGCGGGTGCGAAAGTGCACCAGCAGTTCGCGCACATCGGAATAGCATTCGCGCACGCCCACATCCAGTTCGGCCATGCTGCGGTCGCGCGCCTGGATGTTGCCCTTGGCCACGGCATCCCGCAGCAGCTGGGTTTGTATTTTGAGAAAGGCCAGCGACTGGGCAATCGAATCGTGCAGTTCGCGCGCCAGCAGGCTGCGTTCCTCGGACACGGCGGCTTCACGCTCCAGCGCCGTGGCACGCAAGCTCTCCATGGAACTGGCGAGGTGGCGCACCATGGTTTCCACCAGCTCGCGCATCTCTGTGGTCAATTCCACGGTCGTGCGGAAGAACAGGTTGATTTCCCCCAGCAGACGGTGCTGCAGCACCACGGGAATGGCCACCATGGTTTGGTAGCCGGCCTCATGGCAATGCGGAAGCACCATGGACTGCTGCGGGGTAATGGGAATCACCCGGGTGTACGCCCTCTCGGCCGTGGGCCCACACAGGCAGTTCCCTGCATGCAGGCAGTGCTCCTGCTCCACCATGGACTCGGGCATGCCGTCTGCCGCCAAAATTACATACCGCTCATTGCCTTCGTCGGACCAGCGAACGACGGCTGCATCGGCGCCTGACACACGGCGCACCTGCTGCACAAAACCGTTGGCCAATACAAACAGACTGCCCGCCTCAGCCGCATGGGCGCTCACTTCGTACAAAGCGGCCAAGCGTTGGTTCTTGATTTCGACGCTGGCGGTTTTCTCGCGCACCTTGCCCTCCAAATCGTCGTGAGAGGTCTGCAAGGCATGGGCCATCAGGTTGAACCCGGCGGCCAATTGGCCAAACTCGTCTTCGGTATCCACCGGCAGACGGGTGCCCAGCTCGCCCTGGCGTACCCGGCCCAGGGCCTGCTGCAGCCGTGCCACGGGCATGAGCACCACCAGAAAACTCACCGCCATGAAGGCCACGGCGGCAAAAATAGCCAGCCCCATCATGAAAAGCTGGAACACATGCAACGCCGCCGTCCAGCGGGCAATCTGCACCTCGATCGCCTCGACAAAGCGGTCCATGCGCAACACGACTTCATCGGCATGCGCCACGGCCTCGGCCGCAGGCGGGTGCGCCGCACCTGTCCACTGGGCCCGCGTCAGCCGCCAGTCCTCGCGAATCTCGGCGAAGTGCGCGCGCGCATCGTCGCTCCAGGGCACGAACAACGGGCGCGACGAGTCGCCTGTGCGCAGCAGTTCCACGCTGGAATCAAAGCGCTGTGCCAGCGCGCGCAGCTCGTCGGGGGCGTCCGTCTGGATCGCCAACGCCATGCGCACGGTGAGCATGCGCAGGCGCCCCGCCTCATTCACTGCGGCGGCGCCCCCTTCGAGCTTCCAGGTGATCCACAGCGTCAGACCGATGGATGTCAGCGCCAACAGCAAAAAACCGCACCCGGTCGCCAGCAGCTTGGTGGTGAGGGTGGTTTTCGCGCGCATGGGCGCAGTGTAAGAGATGGGGTTTTGCGCTGCAGGCGGCTGGACGCGTAGCATGCGCAGCCATGCTGTCTCTCACGCACTCCTCCCGCTGGCGCCGCCGCACCGCCTTGATCGCCGTTCTCGCCCTGCTGACCGCCAGCGCCGGCTGCGCCCTGCACACCGCACCAGCCCCGACAACCCCCTGGCCCGACGTTCTGCAGACCCTGCTGCCCACCGATGTCCTGCTGCTGGGCGAAAAACACGATGCCCCGCAGCACCAGCAACTGGAACAACAAGCCGTGACTTGGCTGGCCGAACGCGGGCTACTGGCGGCCCTGGTGCTGGAGATGGCGGAACAGGGTCACGACACGCGCGCATTGGAACCCAGCGCAAGCGAAGCGAAAGTGCAGGCGGCCCTGGACTGGAACACCGATGCCTGGCCCTGGCCTGCGTATGGCCCCGTGGCCATGGCGGCCGTACGCGCCGGAGTGCCCGTGCTGGGCGGCAACCTTCCCCGCAGCGCACTGCGCGACACCCTGACCCAAAGCGCACTCGACACCCTTCTGACCCCGGCCCAGCTTGAACGCCAACAGCAAGCCGTGCGCGACGGCCACTGCGGCCTGTTACCCGAGGAGCGCATTCCCGGCATGGTGCGTATCCAGGTAGCGCGCGATGTGCACCTGGCGCGCACGGCCACTTCGGCCCTGCGCAGTGGCCAGGTGGTGCTGCTTGTGGCAGGCGCTGCCCATGTCCAGCGCGGCTTGGGCGTGCCGCTGCATTTGCCGGAAGAAATCAGGCAAAAAGTGGTCATAGCGCATGCTGGACAAGCGCAAGCAGCTATAAATAACGAAGCAAACTTGATCCAGCAGACGTCCGACCTGCCGCAGGGCGACGCCTGCGCCACCCTGCGCCAGCGCTGGCCGACGGCACCCGCACGCTGACACCCCCACGGGTGCTGCCACAATGGCGCTGCTATGAAACTCCCCGCTTACGTTCTCACCCTCTCCTGCCCCGACCGACTGGGGCTGGTGCACGCTGTTTCCGGTTTTTTGCTGGAGCACGGCGGCAACATCGAAGAAGCCGCCCAGTTCAACGACCACGACACCGGCTTGTTCTTCATGCGCGTGCAGTTTGCCTGCGAGCGCCACGACCAGGCCACGCTGCGCGAACGCCTGCAGGCCTTTGCCGAACCGCACCAGATGCGCTGGAGCCTGCACGCCACCGCAGAGCCGCTGCGCGCCGTGATCATGGTCAGCCGTGAAGGCCATTGCCTCAACGACCTGCTGTTCCGCTGGAAGTCAGGCCTGCTGCCTGTGGACATCCGAGCCATCGTCAGCAACCACCGCGACTTCTACCAGCTTGCTGCCAGCTACAACATCCCGTTCCACCACATCCCGGTGACGGCGGCGACCAAGGCCCAAGCCGAGGCACGGCAGTACGACATCATCGAGCAAGAGAGCGCCGGGCTGGTCGTGCTGGCGCGCTACATGCAGGTGCTGTCGAACGACCTGTGCACCAAACTGGCGGGCCGTGCCATCAACATCCACCACAGCTTTCTGCCCAGCTTCAAGGGCGCCAAGCCCTACTACCAGGCGCATGACCGGGGCGTGAAGCTCATCGGCGCCACGGCGCACTACGTCACGGCGGATCTGGACGAGGGCCCGATCATCGAGCAGGACGTGGCCCGCGCTGACCACACCGACACCGTGGAAGACCTGACCGCCCGGGGCCGCGACACCGAAAGCCAGGTGCTGGCCCGCGCCGTGAAGTGGCATGGCGAGCACCGCGTGCTACTCAACGGCCACAAGACCGTGGTGTTTCGTTAGCCGCTGACCACCGCCCCGCCATGAGCACCTCTCCCACGATGACCAGCAGCGGGGCACGGCGCATTCCCCCCATCCAGTGCCTGCTGACCTTCGAGGCGCTTGCCCGGCTGCGCAGCGTCACGCTCACGGCCGACGAGCTGTGCGTCACGCCCAGCGCGGTCAGCCACCGCGTCAAGCAACTCGAGCAAATCCTGGGCACGCAGTTGTTTGGCCGGGCGGACTTTTCCCTCACCACCGATGGCATTGCCTACCTGGCCCACGTGCGCGAAGGCCTGGGCGCGCTGCAGCGCTTTCCGGGCATGACCGGCACCCCCGGCAAGCGGCGCCTGAAGCTGGCCGTGACACCCACCTTTGCACGCGTCATCCTGATCCCGCGGCTGCGCCAGTTCACAGAGGTGTACCCCGAGATCGACCTGGCGCTGCAAATCTCCATTCCGCTGCTGGATGTGGTGGCCGAGGACGCCGACCTGACCGTACGCTTTGGCACCGGCCACTACGCCGACCTGGAGCACACCGAGATCGCACGCGACGTGGTCACGCCCCTGGCATCGCCAGCGTGGCTGCGCGAGCACGGCCCGTTCGAGCGGCCTGACGAACTGGAACTGAGCACCCTGCTGCGCAGCCCCTTGGAACCCTGGCGCACCTGGTTTTCGGCCGTGGGCCTGGACTGGCCCGAACCGCGCGAGGGCTCGCAGTTCAACGACGTAGGCCTGATGTGCGACGCCGCCGCCGCTGGCATGGGCGTGGCCCTGGTGCGGCTCAAGCTGGGCGCGCCCTGGATCGAGAACGGCACCCTGGTGCGCTTGTTCGACACCGACGTGCCCAGCCCCCACGCGCACTACCTGTGCTGGCGCACCGGCACCATGGACCGCTGGGAATGCGCTGCCTTTGCCGAGTGGCTGCACAAAACAGTTATTTGAAACAAATCAGGCTCTAGCGCATACCCAGCAAGCGCAAGAAGCTATTAAATCAATAGCATTTCACATGGTCCATTGCAGCCGTTTTCACACCGCCCTGCAATAAACATCACCCCGACGGGCGGCGACATGGCCTACAGTGGCATCCATGAACTCCGCCAGCCCCGCCATCACTGCAACACCCTCCGAGCGCGCCACGCGCCAGACGGAGGTGGTGCAAGCCCTGCTGCAGCACCTGCCCGCACATGCCCTGCTGTGGCACACCGAAGACACCACCCCCTACGAGTGCGACGGCCTCACGGCCTACCGCCAGCGCCCGCTGGTGGTGGCGCTGCCCGAAACCACGGCACAGGTGCAAGCCGTGCTGCAGGCCTGCCACCGCCTGGGCGTGCCCGTGGTGGCGCGCGGCGCGGGCACGGGCCTGTCGGGCGGCGCCCTGCCCCACGCGCTGGGCGTGACGCTGTCGCTGGCCAAGTTCAACCAGATCTTGTCGATGGACCCCGTCAGCCGCACCGCCCGCGTGCAGTGCGGTGTGCGCAACCTGGCCATCAGCGAGGCCGCCGCGCCCTATGGCCTGTACTACGCCCCCGATCCCAGCAGCCAGATCGCCTGCACCATCGGCGGCAACGTGGCCGAGAACTCGGGCGGCGTGCACTGCCTGAAATACGGCCTGACGGTGCACAACGTGCTGCAGGTGCGCGGTTTCACCGCCGAGGGCAACGAGGTGACCTTCGGCAGCGAGGCCCTGGACGCCCCCGGCTACGACCTGCTGGCCGCCGTGATCGGCAGCGAGGGCATGCTGGCCGTGGCCACCGAAGTGACGGTCAAGCTGGTTCCCAAGCCCCTGCTTGCACGCTGCATCATGGCCAGCTTCGACGACATTCGCAAAGCCGGTGACGCCGTGGCAGCCGTGATCGCTGCGGGCATCATCCCGGCGGGCCTTGAGATGATGGACAAGCCCATGACCGCCGCCGTGGAAGACTTTGTGCACGCAGGCTACGACCTCACGGCCGAGGCCATCTTGCTGTGCGAGAGCGACGGCACACCTGAAGAGGTGGAAGAAGAAATCGGGCGCATGAGCGCCGTGCTGCAGGCGGCGGGCGCCACTGCGCTCACCGTGAGCACCAGCGAGGCCGAGCGTCTGCGCTTTTGGAGCGGACGCAAGAACGCTTTCCCCGCCAGTGGCCGCATCAGCCCCGACTACATGTGCATGGACTCGACCATTCCGCGCCGACGCCTGGCCGACATCCTGCTGGCCATCCAGGACATGGAGAAGAAGTACAGCCTGCGCTGCGCCAACGTGTTCCATGCGGGCGACGGCAACCTGCACCCACTGATTCTGTTCGACGCCAACGACGCCGACCAACTGCACCGCTGCGAGCAATTTGGCGCCGAGATCATGGAAACCAGCGTGGCCATGGGCGGCACCATCACGGGTGAACACGGTGTGGGCGTCGAAAAGCTGGGCTCCATGTGCGTGCAGTTCACCGCAGAGGAACTGGCCCAGATGTCCAGCGTCAAGCACGCCTTTGATCCGCAGGGCCTGCTCAACCCGGGCAAGGTCATTCCCACGCTGAACCGCTGCGCCGAGTACGGCAAGATGCTGGTGCGCGGCGGACAGATCAGCCGCCCCGACCTGCCCCGCTTCTGAGGCCCCGCGCATGCAGGTGCTCCAGGGCCTGGCCATCCTGCTCACGCTGCAGTCGGTGGGTGAGGCTCTGTCGCGGCTGCTGCACCTGCCCTACCCCGGCCCGGTGATCGGCATGGTGCTGCTGCTGGGCGCACTGCGCTGGCCTGCGGTGCAGCAGCGTGTGCAAACCGTGGCCCGTTTTTTACTGGCCCATCTGTCACTGCTGTTTGTGCCCGTGGGCGTGGGCGTCATTTCCCAGCTCGGGCTGCTGGCAGAGCACGGGTTGCGGCTGCTGGTGGTGATCGTCGTGTCCACCTGGGTGGGCATGGCGGTCACGGCGCTGGTGCTGCGACAGCTGATGCGCCAGGCCCCACCCTCGGGAGACAGGGAATGACGGACTTCGTGCAGCTCTGGGTCTACCTCTCGTCCACGCCGCTGTTCGGGCTCAATGCCACGCTGGTGGTCTATGTGCTGGCCCTGGCTTTCTACACCCGCGTGGGGCAGGCGCCCTGGGCCAACCCGGTGCTGTGGTCCATGGTGGCGCTGGGCCTGGGCCTGCTGGCCACGGGCACGACCTACCCCACCTACTTTGCCGGGGCGCAGTTCATCCACTTCCTGCTCGGGCCCGCCGTGGTGGCGCTGGCCTGGCCGCTGTGGGAGCGGCGCGCCGAACTGCGCGCACGCTGGGGTCGCTTCACGCTGGCGTCGGTGGCGGGTGGCACGGCTGCGGCAGGCAGCGCCGTGGGCCTGGCCTGGGCCCTGGGGCTGCCCCTGGAAGTGGTGCTGTCGCTGGCACCCAAGTCGGTCACCGCTCCCGTGGCGATGGGCATTGCCGACAAGATTGGCGGCAATGCCTCGCTGGCCGCCGTGTTTGCTGTGGTGACGGGGCTGGTCGGCGCACTCAGCGGCAAAACCCTGTTTGCCTTGCTGGGCATCGGGAATGACACCACCGGCTGGATGGCCCGTGGCTTTGCCATGGGCACCGCGGCCCATGGCATTGGCGCAGCACGGGCGCTGCAGGTACACCCGGATGCTGGCGCCTGGGCGGCACTGGCACTGGGGTTGCAGGTGGTGACGGCGTCGCTCCTGATTCCGCTAGTTGCGCGCTGGTTTTGACCGGGGCGCAGACCTTGCTTTAACAAGGCGAAGTCGACAATGTCACGGATGATTTAGAAATGGCATCACCCCTGGGTGGCGATGATCTCGACATCGTTGTCATACACATCAATTCGCTTGTCGTACAGCGGGATGGTGGTGCCATTGACCCGGTTGTTGACCAGCTTGGCCAGATCAACGTCGGCAATGACGACCTGCTCCATATTCGCCACGCCTTCGGCAGCAATGCCGTCGCGTGCAAACGGAAAGTCCGAAGGGGTAATGATCGCCGCCTGGCCGTAATGCAGGCCCAGGCCTTCCACGGTCAAATTGCCGACGGTGCCGGTCACGGCCACATAGACCTGGTTTTCGATGGCACGCGCATGGCAGCAGTAGCGCACCCGCCAGAACCCCTGGCGATCGTCGGTGCAGGACGGCACAAAGATGATGTCCACGCCCTGCTCACAGACCATGCGCGAGAGCTCCGGGAACTCGATGTCGTAACAGATCAGGATGGCAATGCGACCAAAGGGCGTGTCGAACACACGCAGGTGGTGTCCCGCGTCGCCGCGCCATTTTTCCTTCTCCCAGCGGGTCAGGTGGATCTTCTCCTGGGTGAAATGCTTGCCTTCGGGCGTGAACAGATAGGCGGTGTTGAGCAGCTTGCCGTCAGTGATGGTGGGATGGCTGCCGCCGATGATGTGCACACCCCATTGCTGCGCCAGATCGCTGAACAGCGCCAGGTAGCGCTCGGTGTAGTCGTTCATGTTGCGCACGGCGCGGCGCAGGTCACTGGTGTCCATGAAGGACAACAGCTGTGTGGTGAAAATCTCCGGGAACATGACAAACTGGGGCTTGTAGTCGCCAGCCGCCTTCATCACGAAACGCACCTGATTTTCAAATTCTTCCCAGCTGTCAATCGAGCGCAAGAGGTACTGCACGGCAGCAATACGCACCGTGCCCTGGCTTGGTTTGAGGGTGATCTTGTGGGCGTCGGGGTCGGGGATGGTCATGCGTTGTCCTGTTCCAAAGTGCTGGCGTATCCGCCTTGCAGGGCGGTGCGGCGCGTGGGGTCATAGTGGGGATTGATCCATGCAATCAGGCTGGCATGACCGCAGGATTCAAGATCATCAGGCAGGTAGTCGCTCATGATGCCGCAGTAGCGAAAACCTTCACGCAACTGGAAGCTCAGTACAGGATCCTGCAGATCCCCCCAGAGGATTTTCTTCGCGTACAGCTCCACTGATATTTCGTGCGCCAGCGCGTGGTAGCCCGGGAGCCGTCCACAGGCAATGATGCGCCGCAGGTTGAGCTGCCTGCACAGTTGCCGACGCCCCTCATAGAGCAAATGGCCAACCCGCTGACCACGCGTCGCCGGATCAACAAACACCTCGGCGCCATAGAGCGTAAACCCCTTCGGGTTGTGCGTCTGAAAGGTGCCCGAAGCGGTGATCTGTTTCCAGGTGTGCTCATCGGCCCACTCGTCCCACAGAATGACCAGGGAACTGGCGCAGCCGAGCAATTGGCCGTCGCGCACGGCCACCAGCTGACCTTAGGGAAACATCTTCAACTGGCGCACCAATTGATCGCGTCGCCACGGCGCGATGGTCGGGTAGACCCGCTCTTGCAGTGCCAGCAGCGCCGACACATCGGAGGCTTCGGTGGGGCGAACAAGGATCGGGCTGGTCATGGGGCGGCACCCTGGCTGAGCACTGCGACGAAAGCAAAAGTAGTCATGGTGTTGATGGCAATGACGCCAAGCAGTGTCTTCAAATCATTATCAGGCATCCCCTTGCTGCAGCCCAAGTACTTGACGGGCAGTCACCGCCAGCCTGAGCGGCCCCTGCGCCAAGTCCGATCAGACCCGTATCAGCCAATCCCTGAAATCCTGCAGCGCCTCGGGCCCGGGGCGGTGCTGCGGCTGCACGAACCAGTAGCCCTGTTCGCCCGCCAGCGCCTGGGGGTGCGCCTGCACCAAGCGCCCGCTGTCCAGCGCTTCGCGCGCCAGCAACTGCGGCACCAGCCCCACGCCCAAGCCTGCAGCAGCACCCGCAATCACCATGGAGAACAACTCATAGCGCGGCCCGCGCGAGGCGTGCAAGGTGTAGTGCCAGCCGCGCTCGGCATACCAGCCGCGCCAGGCATTGGTACGCGATGCCAACGTGAGGTGCGGACAGTGCAGCCAGGCCGGCTCGTCGTGCAGGGCATGTACGGCCGCATAGGCCGGGCTGCACACGGGCACGCACGTCCCCTCGGGCAGCACCATGCGGCCCTGCGTGTCGGGCCAGAGCCGGTCACCGTAGTAAATGGCGGCATCGAAACCACTC
>JAUYGP010000618.1 GCA_030690515.1 Giesbergeria sp. | reverse complement strand
CGCAGACATGGCGATTGCAGTCCACCATCGCCCGGTTGCGCGACAGAATCATGCCCACGGGAGCCATTTCAAATGCGAGTCGGTAGTCAACGTCCATAGTGCAAGTCTTTAGGGAAAACTACTTATGAAACTAAGTAGTATCGTATCGTAACCACTTTTGTTGAGGAGACCTTCGTGAACAAATTATTTCCCTCGGCTGCCGAGGCCCTTGCGGGCGTGGTCGCAGACGGCCAGCTCTTGGCTGTAGGCGGCTTTGGCCTGTGCGGCATTCCTGAGGCGCTGATCGACGCGCTGCGCGATTCGGGCGTCAAGAACCTCACCGTGGTCTCCAACAATGCGGGTGTGGACGGCTTTGGCCTGGGCAAGCTGCTGGAGACCCGCCAGATCAAGAAAATGATCTCGTCTTATGTCGGCGAGAACAAGGAGTTTGAGCGCCAGTTTCTGGCTGGCGAGTTGGAACTGGAATTCACGCCCCAGGGCACGCTGGCAGAAAAACTGCGTGCCGGTGGTGCGGGCATCCCGGCGTTCTTCACCAAGACGGGTGTGGGCACCATCGTGGCCGATGGCAAGGAGTTGCGCGAGTTCGATGGCGAAACCTATGTGATGGAGCGCTCGCTGGTGCCCGAGGTGTCGCTGGTCAAGGCGCACCGGGCCGACAAGTCCGGCAACCTGCAGTTCCGCTTGACAGCGCGCAACTTCAACCCGGCTGCTGCCATGGCGGGCAAGGTCTGCATCGTCGAGGTGGAAGAGATTGTCGAAACCGGCGAGATGGTGCCCGACGAAGTGCATCTGCCCGGCATCTACGTGCACCGCATCGTGCACAACCCCCATCCCGAAAAGCGCATTGAAAAGCGCACCATTTCTGAAGCCAAATAACTTTGCGGGACAGACTGCAGCCGCGCAGCGGCCAGCTCTGTCCCCAACATACAGGAGAGATCGACCATGCCATGGACCCAAGACCAGATGGCGGCGCGTGCCGCACAGGAACTCGAAGACGGTTTTTACGTGAACCTCGGCATTGGCATCCCTACGCTGGTGGCCAATTTCACGGGCGACAAGGAAGTATGGCTGCAGTCCGAGAACGGCATGCTGGGCATTGGCCCGTTTCCCACCGAGGACGCCGTGGATGCCGACCTCATCAACGCTGGCAAGCAGACCGTGACCACCATTCCCGGTTCATCGATTTTTGGCAGCCATGAGAGCTTTGCCATGATTCGTGGCGGCAAGATCAACCTGTCCATTCTGGGCGCCATGCAGGTCAGCGAGCAGGGCGATCTGGCCAACTGGATGATTCCGGGCAAGATGGTCAAGGGCATGGGCGGCGCCATGGACCTGGTGGCGGGCGTCAAGCGCGTGATCGTGCTCATGGAACATGTGGCGCGCAAGAAGGATGGCACCGAAGACATGAAGATTCTGCCCAGCTGCACGCTGCCATTGACGGGCGTGGGCGTGGTCGACCGCATCATCACCGACCTGGCCGTGATGGACATCACCCCCCAGGGCGTGAAGGTGCTGGAACTGGCGCCGGGCGTGACGTTTGAATTGCTGCAGTCCAAGACGGGTGTCACGTTGATCCAGTGAACCCACAACACTGACCTGCATCAAGAAGGCCCGCAACTGCGGGCCTTTGTACTGGTGTCAGCAGACCATGGGCTGTATATGTATATGCTCCGCCATTTAGATCTTGTGACCCATGACCGACACCCTGCTTGAGACCGGTACCAGCGCCACTGACAACCCCAATTACCTGCGGGCGGTCACTGATATGTCCGAGCGCTGCGCGGTGGTCACGCAGGATGCGATCTACAGCGACAACGGGATCAAGCTGGTGGAGAAGGGCGCGCGCATTGACAGCCGCCTGTACGACCGGCTGGTACAGCACAAGTTGCGTGAGCCGATCGACCAACACCTTTCGGTCGAAAATGCAGTCAGCGTGACCTCGTTGCTGGAAGCAGCCCAGGCACTGTGCGGGAAACAACCCTTGCAGCGACTGGTGCAGGCGCTGGGTTCGCCGGAGCGGGTGCTGGCTCCCTTGCGCTTTTTGCCCATGACCGGGCTCATTGCCTTCAAGCTGACCGTGATGCGCGAACAGCGCCCTGAGCTGTTTCGCCACAGCCTGCAGATGATGCTGGTGGCACTCTTTTTGGGAATCAAGAGCGGATTGAGCGAACGCGATTGCGTTGCGCTGGCCGCAGCCGCGTTGCTGCACGATGTAGGAGTGCTGCACATGGCGCCCGCATGGCGCGATCCGCAGAACAAGGTGACGGGTGTCGAGCGCAAGCAGCTGGTGGCCCATCCCATCACGGCCATGTTGATGGTGCGCGATGCCCAGGTGTACAGCCGCGCCGTGGAAGAAGCTGTGCTGGAGCACCATGAACGCATGGACGGCACGGGCTACCCACGGGGGTTGACCGGGGCGCAGATATCGCCCCTGGGCCGCATTCTCATACTGGCCGAAATGGTGTCGGCGTTCTATGAAAAATCAATTGATCTGCCCGCGCAGCAATTGTCGCTGGCGCTGCGCCTGAACCACCGCAAGTTTCCTGCCGAGCTGGTGGTGCATGTGCTGCCCTTGCTGCAGGAGGAGTTGGGGCAGGACCGCAGCCAGGCACTTCCTATGGGTGAACACATCAACGCCATGGCCCGCGCACTGGTGCAGGCCTTTCAGCAATGGGACGGTGCCAAAACGGAACAAGGTGCAACGCTGGGCAAGGACGGTCCGGCCGCTTTTGTCGAAGGGCGATTGCAGGCGCTGCAAAGAGCCTTGACCGAGGCCGGTGCACACCCCAGCCACCAGGTGCAACTGATCGAGCAGTTGCAAGGCGATGCCGATGGCCTGGCCGAAGTGGCTTTTGTCGTGCGCGAGGCACTGTGGCAACTCGAAAGCATCGTCAACAGCTGCCAGCGTCGATGGCCTGGTGTGCTCGATGGGTCACAGCCTGCCGATCTGGCCGTGGCACGGTGGTGTGACTGGGTGCGTGCACAGACGCCGGACGCCCCTGCCGCATAAGAACGGGTCCACGTTCTGAGCAGCGGCCTCCGGGTGCATCTTCATCTTGTGGGCACCATGCACAAAGGCCTCCCTCTCCCTGTCTTACCTGTACGCAACGGGGTGGGCCCCAGCTGCGTGGCGCTGCCTTCGGCGGGGCAGGGCAGCATGCTGGATTTTTTAGCGCAGCGTCTGCCTTACGTGTCCCGTATCGAATGGCTGGCGCGCCTGGAGGCCGCTGACGTGGTGGACGAGCGCGGTGTCGTAGTCACGCCCGATCGACTGTTCGAGCCTGGCCTTCGGCTGTATTACTACCGCAGCCTGCCCGCCGAGCCGCAGTTGCCGTTTGAAGAAACCGTGCTGTACCACGATGAGCATCTGCTGGTGGCCGACAAGCCGCACTTCATGCCCGTCACGCCTGCGGGCCACTACTTGCACCAGACGCTGCTGGTGCGGCTCAAGAATCGCCTGGGGCTGGATGACCTCGCGCCCCTGCACCGCATCGACCGTGAAACCGCGGGACTGGTGATGTTTTCTGTGCAGCGCACCACGCGCGGGCTGTACCACGCATTGTTCAGCGGCCGACAGATCACCAAGCACTACGAAGCAGTGGCGCCGTGCTGTGGCGATGTGGCGTTTCCGCGTGAGCACAGGAGCCGCATGGAGGAAAGCGCGCAGTTCTTCCGCATGCACGAGGTACCCGGACCACCCAATACCCATACCCGCATGGATGTGCTGGAGGTGGCCGGTGGCTGGGCGCGCTACCGCCTCTCACCCATTACCGGCAAGCGCCACCAACTGCGCGTCCACATGGCAGCGCTGGGCTTGCCGCTGCGCAACGACACCTTGTACCCGGTGGTGAATGACCCGCCCGAGGGCGATTATTCCCGCCCGCTGCAGTTGCTGGCGCAGTCGCTGGAATTTACCGACCCGCTGACTGGCGAGCACCGCCATTTTGAAAGCGCGCGCAGCCTGCAGCCGCTGGATTGAGCGGTCTGGAAAAAAGGAGGGAGTGGATGGGATGCGCCGATTTTCAATGAAATCGGGCTGTAGCGCTTATTGGGTAAGCGCTATTAGCTATAAAAACTGGAGCGGGTGATGGGAATCGAACCCACGTTATTTGCTTGGGAAGCAAGAGTCCTACCATTGAACGACACCCGCGAAGCTGGCGATTATAGGCACACCGACCGCACGGGCCGGGTGCCTTGTGCGAAATAAAAGGCGCCGCCTATTTCTGAATATCGCCGAGGCACAGGTACTTGATCTCCACATAGTCATCCATGCCATGGTGCGAGCCCTCGCGCCCCAGGCCCGACTGCTTGACACCGCCAAAGGGCACATGCTCGGTGGCCAGAATGCCCACGTTGATACCCACCATGCCGTATTCGAGCGCCTCGCCCACGCGGAAGATGCG
>JAUYGP010000612.1 GCA_030690515.1 Giesbergeria sp. | reverse complement strand
TCTATGCCCATCTGGTGGGTGGCCAGGACGAGGTGGTTTTTGAGGGCCGTTCGTTTGCGCTGGACGCTGCAGGAGTGGTGGCAGGACGTGCGCCGGGTTTTGAAGAAAAACTGGTTTTTACGCAGGTGGATAAAGCGCAATCAGCTATCAAAATAATAGCTGATGTGCTGCCTGAGCGCAGCATGGAAGCCGACCTGTGGGACGCGCTGGTGCTAGGCGTGCGCGACTATGTGCGCAAAAACGGCTTTCCGGGTGTGCTGCTGGGCTTGTCGGGCGGTATCGATTCGGCGTTGGTGCTGGCGATTGCGGTCGATGCGCTGGGCGCGGACAAGGTGCGCACGGTGATGATGCCATCGCCCTACACGGCCGATATCAGCTGGATCGATGCACGCGACATGGCCGAGCGGCTGGGTGTGCAGTACGACGAAATCGCCATTGCGCCGACGTTTGACGCATTGCGGGCCGCGCTAGCACCCCATTTTGTGGGGCGTAGTGAGGACACGACCGAGGAAAATTTGCAGGCGCGCATCCGCGGCACACTGCTGATGGCGCTGTCCAACAAGTTTGGCGCCATGGTGCTGACCACGGGCAACAAGAGCGAACTGGCCACGGGTTACTGCACCCTCTACGGCGACATGGCCGGCGGGTTTGCACCCATCAAGGACGTCGCCAAGACCGTGGTTTTTGCCTTGGCGCGCTGGCGCAATGCCCACGACCCCTATGGCACGGGCGCCAACCCGATTCCACAGCGCATCATTACCCGCCCCCCCAGCGCCGAGCTGCGTCCAGACCAGACGGACCAGGACAGCTTGCCGCCTTATGAGGTGCTGGACGCGATCATTGAGCGCTACATGGAAAATGACGAACCGATCGAGAGCATCATTGCTGCCGGTTTTGCGCGCGTCGATGTCGAACGGGTGACGCGACTCATCAAGATCAATGAATACAAGCGCCGCCAGGCCCCTGTAGGTATCCGGGTCACACGGCGCAGTTTTGGTAAGGACTGGCGCTACCCCATCACCAGCCAGTTTCGGGCCTGAATGCCCCCCCTTTTGCCGCATCAAGGAGTTAGCACCATGAAAATGATTACCGCCGTCATCAAGCCCTTCAAACTCGAAGAAGTCCGCGAGGCCCTGGCCGAGTGCGGCGTCACGGGTTTGACCGTGACCGAAGTGAAGGGTTTTGGCCGTCAGAAGGGCCACACCGAACTGTACCGGGGCGCGGAATACGTGGTGGATTTTCTGCCCAAGGTGAAAATCGAGCTGGTGGTGGACGATAAAATGCTGGACCGCTGCATCGAGGCCATCACCGGCGCGGCGCGCACCGGTAAGATCGGCGATGGCAAGATTTTTGTCACATCTGTGGAGCAGGTGATTCGTATCCGCACCGGCGAACAGGGGCCGGAGGCGATCTAGAAACAGATACAAGATACAAGTCGCAAGATACAAGAAAACTTTGAGGATTGGGATCGATTTTAATCTTGGACGTTGTATCTTGAATCTTGGATCTGTAGCTCCGCGATATAACGGCTGTTCGGGAAATTCTTGCCGAGTATCCGCAGGGTGTCCTTCAGCTGATCATCCAGACCCATCGACTTGTAGGACAGCGACATGATGCCGAGAGCGTCT
>JAUYGP010000611.1 GCA_030690515.1 Giesbergeria sp. | reverse complement strand
GCTATGCCGAGGCCGACCCGACCTTTGACATCGAGGGCATCGACGCCGCCCACAAGATCACGCTGCTGGCGGCCAATGCGTTTGGCATGCCGGTGCGGTTTACTGATACGCAGGTGGAGGGCATCACCGCGCTGCAGGGGCTGGACGTGGCCTGTGCCGAGCAACTGGGCTACCGCATCAAGCTCTTGGGCGTGGCGCGGCGCCGCAACGAAGGTGTCGAGTTGCGCGTGCAGCCCGCGCTGGTGCCGGCCAACCACCTGATGGCGCAGGTGAACGGCTCGATGAACGGCGTCATGGTCAAGGGCGACGCAGCGGGTGTGACGATGTATTACGGCGCGGGCGCAGGGTCGGAGCAAACCGCGTCCGCCGTGATTGCCGATCTCGTGGATGTGGCCCGGCTGGACGGCACCCACGCCGCGCAGCAGGTGCCGCACCTGGGTTTTCATGCCCACGCCATGGACGAGCAATTGGCCGTGTTGCCGCGTGCCGCCGTGTGCACCCGCCACTACCTGCGTGTCCCCGTGCACAGCGCCGAGCAAATCGAGGCCGTGGGCGCTTGGCTGGCGGCGCAACATGTGCCGGTTGTACAGATGGCGTTGGCTGCCGAAAAATCACGACCCCTTGGCAGCGGTCCCCAGGTGCTGGTGCTGACCGAGTCCGTGGTGCAGTCCACCATGGATTGGGCTGTGCATGCGCTGGCAGCGCACCCAGCCGTGGCAGGGCCGGTGGTGACGCTGCGGGTAGAGCAGCTGGAAGACTGAGAAAAGCGCAGCGCTCTGAATTTATGGTCAAGATCGGCTCTAGCGCTTATCCAGCAAGCGCTAGTAGCTATTCATTTGATTGCAAAAAGGCGCATCAATTACGGAATCGCCCCACCCCGTACCAGCGCCGCCATGTCCGCGGCTGCCGGTGTGCCCTCGGCCAGCAGGCCTTGCACCACGCCTGCGCGGTCGGTGTCGGTGCGGTTCTGGCTCACTTTCCAAAGGCCTTCCCAGCGCTCCACCGCCAGCTCGATGCCGACGATGGCGCGCAACAGCTTGTCGATGTAGTCGGGCGGCGCGTCGTCGATGCACCAGGGGTCGGGGCGGTGGACCTCATGCAGCTCGCTGAGTGTGTGCAGGATGGCGCGCAGACGCACCGGGTCGTCTACCGCACTCAGGCTGCCGTGGGCGTGCACGGTGGCGTAGTTCCAAGTGGGGACCTGCTTGCCATCGATGGCTTTGGACGGGTACCACGAGGGCGACACATAGGCCTGCGGGCCGTGAAACACGGCGACGGCCTGCTGCGGCAGCAGCGGCCACAGGGTGTTGGCGCGCGCCACATGGCCGATGAGCGTACCGTGCGGGCCGCGCTGCGGGTCCAGGTACAGCGGCACATGGTTGGCGTGCAGCGCACCCGCCTGCGCAATCACCAGGGTGGCCAGCGGCTGCGCGCGCACCAGGGCGTGCAGCGTGGCGGGGTCGGTCACTTGAAACTGGCGGTTGGCATTGGCCATGTCAGCCCCCTTCCACTGCGAGCGCGGGCGCGCAGTCGATCTGCGTCCGGACCGAGTTGGCCAGAAAGCAGGCTGCATGCGCCTGGTGGTGCAGGTCGGCCAGCACCTCGGCGCTGGGGGCGTGTGCGGCGTCAAACACCGTGACGGGGCGCAGTTGCACATGGCTGACGACCCAGCGGCCCTCCGCGTCCTTGGCCATGGTGCCTGCCGCAGCGTCGGTGTAGCGGTTCACGCGCCAGCCTGCGCGGCTGGCAATGTCCAGAAACCACAGCATGTGGCAGCTCGACAGCGCGGCCACGTAGGCTTCTTCGGGGTCCACCGCCGCGGCATCGGAGTACGGCAGCGGCACCACATGGGGCGACGACGATGCAGCCACCGTGGCACCGCCGTCGAACCGCCAGGTGTGGGCGCGGTGGTAGCGCTTGTCCAGAAAGTCGTCGCTGCCGCGTTGCCAATCGATGGTGGCGATGTGTTGGGCCATGGGGTCTTTGCTCCGCAGGGGTCGGGGTTTCTACAATGGTTCCTCAGTTTATGGCCATATAGTCGCATTCAAAGGGCCAATTCGTGGCGAACCCTGGAACCAATCGAACCCCCTTCACCACCCTGCGCCAACAGGTGTACGAACAATTGCGCCGCGCCATCGAGCAGGGCAGCCTGCGCACCGGTACGCGGCTACCGCCGTCGCGCGAACATGCGGCCAGCCTGGGTGTATCGCGCAACACCGTGCTGTGGGCCGTGCAGCGCCTGCAGGCCGAGGGCTATGTGGAGGCGCGCGTAGGCGACGGCACCTACGTGTCGCAGGCGGTGGCCGCCACCCTGGCCACCCCGCAGGGCCTGGTGGCGCCGCCCCGGGGCCTGTCGCGCCGGGGGCAGCTGATCGCCGACACGGCAGCGCGCTGGCGCCCACCGCTGGCGGCGGCCAGGGCGTTTCGCATCGGGGCGCCCGAGGTGGCCACTTTTCCGTTTGCGCTGTGGGACCGGCTGGCCCGCCAGGCCAGCGCAGCCCAGCGCATGCAGCGCGCGCAGTACCTGGACCCGGCGGGTGACCCCGATCTGCGCCAGGCTGTGGCGCAATGGCTGTGGGCGTCACGCGGCATCCGCTGCGACGCGGCGCAGGTAGTGGTGTGTTCGGGCTCGCAGCAGGGCATTGACCTGATTGCGCGGCTGCTGCTGGATGTGGGCGACGAGGTGCTGGTGGAAGACCCTGGCTACCCCGGCATCCGCGCCAGCCTGCTGGGCCACGGCGCGCTGGCGCGGCCGGTGGAGATGGATGGAGACGGCTTGCGCATCGACACTGCTGCAGCGCAGTGGCCGCATGCGCGCATGGCCGTGGTGACACCCACGCACCAGTTCCCCACCGGCGTGTGCATGGGCCTGGCGCGGCGGCAGGCCCTGCTGCAGTGGGCGCGCACGCACGATGCCTGGGTGGTGGAGGACGACTACGACGGCGAATTCCAGTACGGCGCGTCCGACGGTAAGGCCCATCGGGTGCCTGCGCTGTGCAGCCTGCCGGGGTCAGAGCGTGTGCTGTACGTGGGCACGTTCTCCAAAACGCTGCACCCCGGTCTGCGCCTGGGCTTTGTGGTGGTGCCCCCCGCGCTGGTGGAGGCCTTTGCCATGGCACGCGCCATCACCGACCGGCATGCACCGGGCGATGCGCAGGCGGTGCTGGCGCGCTTCATTGCCGAGGGGCACCTGCTGCGCCACTTGCGCCAGATGCGCGAGCTGTACCAGGCCCGCCAGCAGGTGCTGCGCACCGCGCTGGCCGACGCCAGCGACGGCGCATGGCAGTTGCCCGCCAGCAACCGGGGCATGCACCTGCTGCACGAGGTCGCACCGGGCAGCGACGACGAAACCCTGGCCCGCAAAGCCCTGGCTGCGGACGTGATGCTGGCGCCGCTGTCGCGCTATGCGATGCAATCTACGCGCAGGGGCTGGCTGCTGGGGTATGCGGGGTTTGATGCGGCAGAGATTCGCGCAGCAGCCCGCGTGGTGGGGGCGCTGGCACGTACGCTGTGACCACAACGAAACCCCACTTCAACCCCTGCGGCAAGGGTCCCGCTTCTTTGCACGGCGCCTAGGGTTTATGCCTTGGCTGTGACTCTGCCATGCCCGCGTCTCCATCCACGCCAGCCGCCCAAGTCATCGGTGATGTGACCCTAGTGTCCTGAGTTAAAAGTTTGTTTCATAAAGATGCCGAGAATCGCCGCCATGCTGCGTTGCAAATCCTCGCGATAGCAACGGCTATCGCTGCGGTTTGCGCCTTGCCTGACGACGATTTCGACATCTTTTTTTCTTCAACCAACTTCCAACTCAGGACACCAGGCGACAACAGCTCTCTATGGTGCAACACCGTACTACGCGGCGACGTAACCCGTACGTAGCAACCGCTCGGTGGATCAAGGCGTTTGATACGGGAGTTGCCTGCATTGGGCGGGCATCGCCTTCAAGGGAAATCCTTCGCATGCCCACTTGACTTCGGAGTTTTCAAAGTAGGGACGCAGAACAATCAAAGCTCTTGGCTCCTCCGAAAACAAGGTGATGATTCCATTGGCCGATATGGCCCCGCCGTGCACCCGTCCCTCGGTCTTAACAAGCAAGCCCCCACCCACCCCTGCCAGCGATTGCCGCGCTTGCGCGCGTTCTGCAACCACTGAGCGATAGCTGGATGCTGCGAGGACCAGCTCCGATACTTTGCCCCTGTCGCCATAGCATTGGTACGCTGGAAGAAACAGACTCAACGGTATGACCAAAGCAGCCACCACCATAAAGAGACTGATCAGATCTTGGAATATGGCCACCGCGGTCCTGCGCAGCTTTCGCCATCCGGAAAGATCTGCAGTGGATGACACCGCAACCCACATGGCACTCACCAGGGTCGCTGTGAGCGACGGTAGTCTCCTCATAGAGCGGCCCACTCTTGCAAGCGGACTGCAGATACAGCCAGAGCCACAGAGCAACGAAACCACAAGGAACCGTCCAATGCAAAGAGGGAAACGGACGGAAAAACCGCCACCGAAAGTTGAATCTGGATACCACAGCACAAAGCCCAAGGAATCAGCAAAAATCGATTCTAAGCATCACGCTGGCGACGGTGGAGAAGGAATTGAAGAGATGCAGCTTCAACGCGGAAAAGACATTTGCAGTGCAGCCGCCGATAATCACTCTCCGCCCATTGCAGGCGGCCCCTACGCCCTCCATGTCTGTCCTCGCCCCTGCTTCCCCTAACCTACGCGTCCTGTCCGTCATCCCCCCGATGACGCAGCTGAACACACCGTACCCCTCTACCGCCTACCTCACGGGCTTTCTGCGCTCGCGCGGCGTCGCGGCGGTGCAGGAGGACCTGGCGCTGGCGCTGGTGCTGCGCCTGCTCTCACCCGAAGGGCTGCGCGCCGTGGCCGCCAGGGTGGATGCGATGCCCCCCAAAAAGCAAAGCCCGGCGGTGCAGAGCTTTGCCGCGCAGCAAGACCGGTATCTGGCCACCATTGGCCCCGCCATTGCCTTTTTGCAGGGGCGCGACAGCACGCTGGCGCACCGCATCGTGGGCCGCAACTTCTTGCCCGAGGGGCCGCGTTTTGCCACGCTTGATGTGTATGTGGATGACGAAGGCGGCGACCCGCTGGGCTGGGCTTTTGGCGCCCTGGGCCTGCACGACAAGGCCAAACACCTGGCCACGCTGTACCTGAACGACCTGGCCGATGTGCTGCGCGACGCGGTGGACGAGCGTTTCGAGTTTGTGCGCTACGCCGAATCGCTGGC
>JAUYGP010000609.1 GCA_030690515.1 Giesbergeria sp. | reverse complement strand
AGCATGAGGTAGCGGGTGTACAAACCTGCTACGTCGGCCTGCTCGGCCTCGATGATGGTCCAAGTGTCCTTGGGTTGAAGAAGAATGCTCTTGACGCGCTGAACCAGATCCATGATGCCCTCCCTGCGGTATGGATGACCGTGCTGCAAAGGCACCGGCCCGAAAGATGCGGACGATACGGGACTTGCGCGTAGATGGGGATGACAACCCGTGTGAAGAACGCCCGACACGTGGAATATGCACGCTTTTCCGGACAGATGCCAGCCCGAAAGGCGTTTTTGACACACAAGGAGGCTGTTGGACTTGGAGCGCCGAAAGCGAGCATCGGCCCCAGCGAGGATGGTTTTTGCCGGATTTGCAGCCCCATAGCCCGGCTATGGGGCAAAAAGACGGTGTTCTCGAAGAGCGGCGAAGCCAAAAATGGACCGCTGCGGACGATTTGCAGCCGGCGATTTCCAGGTCCGACAGGCTCCAAGCGGTCAGCCGCGCCGCAGGCTGTCCACGGTGTGGTGCAGGTGCAGCGCCCAGGTACGCCGGTCGCGCTCCTGGGCAAACTCGGGGACACCAAAATGCACGATGGCCTCGATGGGCGGTGCGCACAAGGTGCGCCAGATGGACCCCACGAGGCTTTCATCGCCGATGTAGCTGGGCGCAAAGCTGGTTGCTCCAGTGGCTTTATCGGTAAACCGCAGCCCCACCGGCTGCACCGCTGCCTGGGCCGTGATGGCGGCCTGCAGCAAATTGGCATGGAACGGCAACATGGTGCGCCCATCGCCCGTGGTGCCCTCGGGAAAAACCGCCAGCACTTCGCCCTGGGCCAGGGCCTCCTGCATGCTGCGCACCATGCGCAGTGCGTCGCGCCGCGAACTGCGCTCTATGTAGAGCGTGCCTGCTGCTGTGGCCAGGGTTCCAATCAGGGGCCAGCCCTGCACATCCGACTTGGAAACAAAGCGGCAGTAGCGTGCTGCATGCAGAACCGGAATATCCAGCCAGGACAGGTGGTTGGACACCAGCATGACAGGCCCCAAGCGCGCAGGCGCCCCCCGGATCGACAGCGAAACACCGGCATGGGCCAGTAACGCCAGCGACCATGCCTGCACCCGTGCCTGCTGCTGGTCGGGCGGTAGCGTCGGAAAGCGCCACGCCACAACCCACAAGCCCCTGGCGATGTGGAACAGTAAACCCAGCAGGCGCCCGCAGGCCTTGAGATGCTTCACAAACCCCTGTTTGCCACCGCAGGGCAGCTCAGTTCCGCTCGAATGCAACCTGCCCACCCACCAGCGTGCAGCGCACCCGTCCCGGTAACTCATAGCCCGAGAACGGTGTGTGCTTGCCCTGGCTGCGCAGGGCCTCGGCCTGCACTACCCAGTGGTCCCTCGGATCGAAGATGCAGACATCTCCCACTCCGCCCTCCACCAACTGGCCCACGCTGGCTTGCAGGGTTCCCAGGGCGCTGCCCAGTACGCGGGCCGGCTCGCTGGTTACCACGGCCAGGGCACGCGCCAGGGGGGCACCGCTGTCTTGCGACCATTTGAATGCCAGACTCAGCAGCAGCTCTAGCCCGGTAGCGCCGGGCTCCGCCTCGGCAAAAGGCAGGGTCTTGGCGTCTTCATCGACCGGGTTGTGGTCGGACACCAGCGCGTCGATGGTGCCGTCACGCAGTCCCGCCTGCAGGGCATCCCGATCGCGCTGCTGGCGCAGTGGCGGCGTAAGCCGCGCCCGGCTGTCAAAGAAACCGATGTCGGCGTCCGTCAGATAGAGCGAGTTGATGCTGACATCGCACGTCACGTTCAAACCCTCGGCGCGGGCCTGGCGCACCAGCGCTACCCCTGCGGCGCTGGACAAACGGCACAGGTGCACATGCGCCTCGGTGGCACGGAGCAGTTCGAAAACGGTGTGCAGCGCAATCGTTTCAGCCGCCACCGGCACGCCCGACAGGCCCAACCGCGTGGCCAGCGACCCACTGGCCGCCACGCCTTTGCCCAAATGCAGCTCCTGTGGGCGCAGCCAGACGGTGTAGCCAAAGGTGGCCGCATACTGCAATGCGCGCTGCAGGACCTGCGTGCTGGCCAAGGGCACCTCGGCCTGGCCAAAACCCACACAGCCTGACTCGGTGAGCTCGGCCATTTCCGTCAACACCTCGCCCGCCAGCCCACGTGTGAGCGCGCCGAGCGGAAACAGGCGCGTCTGGTGCAGTTTTTCGGCGCGGAACTTGAGCATCTCTACCAGCCCCGGCTCATCGAGCACCGGGTCGGTGTCGGGCGGGCACACCAGGCTGGTCACACCGCCGGCCACGGCCGCCGCCATTTCGGATTCGAGCATGCCTTCATGCTCATACCCCGGCTCGCGCAGACGGGCCGCCAGGTCCACCAGACCGGGCAACACGATGCAACCCGTGGCATCGATGCTGCGCTGGGGCGCAAAGTCGGGCTGCACGCGGTTCACGCCCACGATGCGGCCTGCCGCGATGGCGATGTCGCAGGTCTGGTCGAGGCCCGAGGCGGGGTCGATCACACGGCCGTTCTGGATCAGTATCTTCATGATTTCAAGCCAAATTGGCTGCTAGCGCTTATTGGACAAGCGCAAACAGCTATCAAATAAATAGCAAACTGCATTACATCAACAGACACCCGCGCCGCAGCAGACCCACGCCAGTGCCCCCGTGGAACCGGCTTTGCCGGGCCACTGGGGGCATCCCCCTTGGGGGAAGACGCGAAGCGGCTCAGGGGGTTAAGCCTCATTCCCAGCCACGATCGACATGACCGCCATGCGCACCGCAATACCAAAGGTGACCTGCGGCAGAATCACGGCCTGCGGTCCATCCACCACGGCGGAGTCGATCTCCACGCCCCGGTTGATAGGGCCGGGGTGCATAACGATGGCATCGGGCTTGGCCAGCCGCAGCTTTTCCGGCGTGAGGCCAAAGCTCTTGAAATACTCCTGACTCGACGGCAGCAGTGCGCCACTCATGCGCTCGTTCTGCAGGCGCAGCGTGATGATCACGTCGACATCCTTGATGCCCTCCTCGAGCGTGTGGCACACGCGCACGCCCATCTCTGCCATGTTGGACGGCACCAGGGTGCGCGGCCCCACCACGCGCACTTCGGCGCAGCCCAGCGTCGTCAGGCCATGGATGTCGGAACGCGCCACGCGCGAGTGCAGCACATCGCCCACGATGGCGACGGTGAGGTTGGAAAAATCCTTCTTGTAGTGCCGGATGGTGTACATGTCCAGCAGGCCCTGCGTGGGGTGGGCATGACGGCCGTCACCTGCGTTGATGACGTGCACATGGGGTGCGACATGCTGGGCAATCAGGTAGGGCGCGCCCGATTCGCTGTGCCGCACCACAAACAGATCGGCGGCCATGGCCGAAAGGTTGGCGATGGTGTCGAGCAGTGACTCGCCCTTGCTGGCGGAACTGCGCGCGATATCGAGGTTGAACACGTCGGCCGACAGGCGTTTGGCCGCGATCTCGAACGTGGTGCGCGTTCGCGTGCTGTTCTCGAAAAACAGGTTGAACACACTCTTGCCACGCAGCAGCGGCACTTTTTTGACCTCGCGGTCGTTCACGCTCACGAAGTTGGTGGCGGTATCGAGGATATGCGTGACGATGTCACGCGGCAGGCCCTCGATGGACAGCAGGTGGATCAGTTCGCCATTGCGATTGAGTTGGGGATTGCGCTGGTGCAGCACGGCTCAGGCCTCTTTGATCTGGAAATGAAATTGACCGCCCTCGCTGCGGGCCAACGCCAGCGATTGGGTGCCGGGCAGGGCCACGCGGGCGGCGGCAAAATCGGCCTGCACGGGCAATTCGCGCCCGCCCCGGTCCACCAGCACAGCCAGGCGCACGCGCGCCGGGCGACCGTAGTCGTACAGCTCGTTGAGCACGGCGCGCACGGTGCGGCCGGTGTAGAGCAC
>JAUYGP010000606.1 GCA_030690515.1 Giesbergeria sp. | reverse complement strand
CGGTGTGGCAAAACGCCAGATCGGCGGCCTCCAGGGCCCAGGGTAGCTGGGCCTTCATGGTGCCCAGCTTCATGGTGTTGCTGCGCGGCTCGAAAACCGCCAGGATGCGTGCCTCTTTGCCTACGCTGCGGCGCAGGCCATCGAGTGTGGTGCGCAGGGCGGTCGGGTGGTGGGCGAAGTCGTCGTATACCGCAATGCCGCGCACCGTGCCACGCAGTTCCATACGTCGCCGCACATTCTGGAACCGGGCCAGGGCCGCCGCTGCCACGGCGGGTGCTACGCCCACATGGTGCGCTGCCGCGATGGCAGCCAGGGCGTTGAGCTGGTTGTGGGTTCCTGTCAGGTTCCATTCCACGCGGGCGACGCTTTTTCCGTGCTGCAAGACATCAAATGCGCCGGGTTCGCCCTGGGCGACAAAATCGCTCACAGCCGCGCCAAAGCTGCGCACGTCGCTCCAGCAGCCCTGGTGCAGCACGCGCACCAGGCTTTCCTCCACACCATTGACGACAACGCAGCCCGACGGCGGCACGGTGCGAACCAAATGGTGGAATTGGCGCTCGATTGCAGCGAGATCATCAAAGATGTCGGCGTGATCGAATTCCAGGTTGTTCAGTACGGCTGTGCGCGGGCGGTAATGCACGAACTTGCTGCGCTTGTCGAAAAAGGCCGTGTCGTATTCATCGGCCTCGATCACGAACAGTGGCGCTGCCGCCAGGGGCCCTGTGCCCGGAACGGGCCGGGAGGCCGCACCCAGGCGGGCCGACACACCAAAATCCAGAGGAACGCCGCCGACCAGAAAACCCGGCTCCAGGCCGGCGCATTCCAGAATCCAGGCCAGCATCGAGGTGGTTGTCGTCTTGCCATGGGTGCCCGCCACGGCCAATACGTGGCGCCCCTGCAAGACATGCTCGGCCAGCCACTGCGGCCCGCTCGTGTAGGGGTTGCCCGCGTCGAGGATGGATTCCATCAAGGGAAACTTCGGGCTGCCATCGGCCAGGCGGGCGCGGCTGACCACGTTGCCCACCACAAACATATCGGGTTTCAGTGCCATCTGGTCGGCGCTATAGCCTTCGATCAGTTCGATGTCGAGCGCGCGCAACTGGTCGCTCATGGGAGGGTAGACGCCGGCGTCGCAGCCGGTCACCTTGTGGCCTGCAGCGCGTGCGAGTGCCGCCAAGCCGCCCATGAAGGTGCCGCAGATGCCCAGAATGTGTATATGCATGGGTGCAGATTCTAAAGCGATGATGAAAATGGGCTGTAGGGCTTATTCAGTAAGCGCTGATAGCTATAAAAAACAGAGTCCCACCGGCGTGCGTGCACCCGCTGCGCACGATCAAGGGCCTGTACCGTGCAGGGCCGCTGGGTCATTGCTGTGGGGGTGATGCGGGTTCGGGTCACAATGCCGCCAGAGATTCGCGCCATGCTATCAACCCTGTCCAGTGAAATTGCCCAAGCCGCTGCCCGCCTGGTGGTGGACGAAGGGATGGAATACGGCCCCGCCAAACGCAGTGCCGTCAAGCAGCTTGGGCTGCCGTCGCGCACGCCGTTACCCGGCAACGAGCAGGTGGAAGACGCCGTGCAGGAACACATTGCGCTGTTTTGTGCCGAGTCGCAACCGGTCGAATTGCGCGCGCTGCGCTCCCTGGCGCTGGCATGGATGGAGCGCATGGCGGCTTTTCGCCCGCACTTGGGGGGCGCTGTATGGCACGGCACGGCGACGCGAATGTCCGATATTTATCTGCAGTTGTTTTGCGATGACCCAAAATCAGCGGAAATAGCGTTGATTGACCATGGCGTGAGCTATGAGCCCAGTACCGTGCCGGGCTTGCACGGCAAACCTGTTGATGCGCTCAGTGTGGGAAGCTTGTCCCGCGAACTGGAGATTGTGGTGGGCGTGCATCTTTTCATTTACGACCTTGATGACTTGCGCGGTGCATTGCGGGCCGATGCCCGGGGGCGATCACCCCGCGGGAATACGGCTGCCGTGCGCCAGCTTTTGGAGGCTGATCTGTGACTAATCCCCTTCCCGCGCCGCCGGGCGCTGACACGGCCGAAATCCCGGAGGTCCACGCAGGCGCTGTTTCCAGGCGGCGCCACCTGTGGCTCTATGCGGGAGTCGCCGCCACAGCGGCAGCGGCCGGGGGGGGCTGGGCATGGTGGCGAAATCAAGTTTCGGCAGAGAGTTCGGGTGCCAGCCAGGCTTTTTGGGATTTGTCGTTTGAGACGCCGACAGGCCAGCCCCTGGCGGTGGCGGCATTCAAGGGCAAGCCCTTGCTGCTCAATTTCTGGGCCACCTGGTGCCCTCCTTGTATTGCCGAACTTCCGCTGCTGAACGAGTTTTACCGTGAAAATGCTGCCAAAGGCTGGCAAGTGATGGGTATTGCTGTCGATCAGCCGTCGGCGGTGCGGGGTTTTCTGGAGCGTACGCCGCTAGATTTTCCGATTGCCATGGCGGGTCTGGGCGGAACCGATCTGTCACGGTCGCTGGGAAATCTGGGTGGGGGTTTGCCTTTCACCATCCTGTTCGCGGCCGATGGGCGTATCTTGCACCGTAAAATCGGACAGGTCACTCCAGAGAATCTGCGCCAATGGACCCGGTTGATTTAATGTGCTGCCGGGGGAGTGATAGGTTTTTTGATTTGCCCCATTGCAATCAATTGATCGAAATTGCCGGGGGAAGAGCAAAAAAGGGCGAAATTGGAGTAAATTCGCGCCCTGTTCAGTTTTAGCTGTTGGAGTTCCCATGGATTTGCGAAAACTCAAGACCCTGATCGACCTGGTGTCCGAGTCGAATGTGTCTGAACTCGAAATCACCGAAGCCGAGGGCAAAGTCCGCATTGTCAAGAGTGGGGGTACCGTGGTGCAGCAGTATGCGCCAGCGCCCATGGCTCCTGCGCCCGCCCAGCCTGCGGGTGCCGCTCCGGTCGCCGAACTGCCCGCACCCGCTGAGCCTGCGGGCCATGTGGTGAAATCTCCCATGGTGGGAACCTTCTACCGCGCTTCCAGCCCCGGGGCCAAGGCCTTTGCCGAGGTGGGCAGCCAGGTCAAGGAAGGCGAGACCATCTGCATTATTGAGGCCATGAAGATCCTCAACGAGATCGAGGCCGACAAGTCCGGTACCGTCACGCGTATCCTGGGTGAAAACGGCCAGGCCGTGGAATACGGACAACCGCTGTTCGTGATCGAGTGAGAGAGAACAACCCCCTGAGCGGCTTCGCCGCTTCCCTCTTCTCTCGCAGGGCTGCGCACTGCAGGAAGGGGGACACCGCCAGTGCGGCGGGGTGGCCCTTGCGCGGCGGTCGCTGGCGCGGGCCGCGTCAGTTTCAAGCGCTGCACGCATCGTGTCTCATTGTGGGTAAACAACATGTTTAAAAAGATCCTGGTCGCCAATCGCGGCGAAATCGCCCTCCGTATCCAGCGCGCCTGCCACGAACTGGGCGTCAAGGCAGTGATGGTGTATTCCGAGGCCGACCGCGACGCCAAGTACGTTCGCCTGGCCGACGAGGCCGTCTGCATCGGCCCGGCCGCCGCGCGCGAGTCCTATCTCGATGCGAAAATGGTGCTGGCCGCGGCGAAGGCCACGGGCGCCGAGGCCATCCACCCCGGCTACGGCTTCCTGTCCGAGAACGCCGA
>JAUYGP010000603.1 GCA_030690515.1 Giesbergeria sp. | reverse complement strand
AAATGGTCGCCAGCACCACCACAGGGTGGCCGGAGTTGCGCGCAAGGATGAGGCTGCTGTTGCCAACGCCATAGTGAGCCTTCCCGTCGAGTACGTTTTTGACCGGGTCATCGCCCGGTCGTGCCTTTTGAATGGCGACGTCCAGTCCCGCATCGCTGTAGTAGCCCTGTTCCTTGGCGGCGTAATAACCGGCAAATTGGAAGGCGTGGTGCCATTTGAGCTGGAGGGTGACCGCATCCAGCGCATGCGCGTTCGAAGGCCATCCGCCCAAAAATATCTGGACAGAAGCTAAAAGAAACGGAAAGAACCAACGGAGCCGAAGGGGCGACGAAAACATGTCTTCAGTTTAGTCGTCAACGCTGGTGGGACGGAGTTCATTCTGTGGTGCGCGAGCGACCGTCTAGGAACGGGTTTCGATCTTCGGGTCTACGCAGTTTCATGAATACACCCAGAAAATATTGAGAGAAATTGGCTTTTAGCGCTTATGAGATAAGCGCTAAAAGCTATAAAAATAATAGCAATAAAAAACCGGGCGCAAGGCCCGGTCGTGGTGGGCGCAGCAGCCAGGCCGCCACGCCAGGGGCTTGCACCCCATCGTCTGTCAGTGCCCTGATGCGCCGGAAGCACCCAGACCGGTTTCCGAGCGCACTTGCTGCGCGGGGAAGGCGGCACGCTCGCGCGCCGCGTTGGCGCTCTTGTCGGTGATCGAGAAGAGCCAGATACCGACGAAACCGATCGTCATCGAGAACAGCGCAGGCGAGGTGTACGGGAACCAGGCCGAACCGGCGGGGTTGCCCAGCGTACCTTCCCACACCGAGGGCGACACGATGGTCAGGCCCACCGACGAAATCAGGCCGAGGAAGCCGCCAATTACCGCGCCGCGCGTGGTGCAGTTTTTCCACAACACCGAGAGGAACAACACCGGGAAGTTGGCCGAAGCCGCCACCGCAAAAGCCAGCGACACCATGAAGGCGATGTTCTGCTTTTCAAAGGCAATGCCCAGAACCACGGCCACCACACCCAGGCACAAGGTGGTGATACGCGAAACCTTCAGCTCCGAGGCGCTGTCGGCCTTGCCCTTCTTGACCAGCGTGGCGTAGATGTCGTGCGACACGGCCGAGGCGCCCGAGAGCGTCAGGCCTGCCACCACGGCCAGGATGGTGGCAAACGCCACGGCGGAGATGAAGCCATAGAACACATTGCCACCCACCGACTTGGCCACCAGCACCGCCGCCATATTGGCCGTGCCCGCGCCGCCGTGGATCACGCCCTTGACCACATCGGCCATCTCAGGGTTGGTCAGCACCAGGGTGATGGCGCCAAATCCGATGATGAAGATCAGCACGTAGAAATAGCCGATCCAGGTGGTGGCCCACAGCACCGACTTGCGTGCTTCCTTGGCATCGGGCACGGTGAAGAAGCGCATCAGGATGTGCGGCAAACCGGCCGTGCCGAACATCAGCGCCATACCAAAAGAGATGGCCGAGATGGGGTCCTTGATGAAGCCCCCTGGGCCCATGATGGACAGGCCCGCTTTGGCCGCTTCTTCAGGCGTCTTGCCGGTGTTTGCGGCAATGGCGGTGCGCACTTGCACGCCCTTGGCAAACAGGGCCTCGGGGCTGAAGCCAAACTGCGCCAGCACCATGTAGGCCATGAAGGTCACACCGGCCAATAGCAGGCATGCCTTGATGATCTGCACCCAGGTGGTGGCGGTCATGCCGCCGAACAGCACGTAGACCATCATCAGCGCGCCGACGATGACCACGGCCATCCAGTATTCCAGGCCAAACAGCAGTTTGATGAGCTGGCCCGCGCCGACCATTTGTGCGATCAGGTAAAAGGCCACAACCACCAGCGTCCCCGACGCCGCGAACGCGCGGATGGGGCCCTGCTGGAAGCGGTAACCCGCCACGTCGGCAAAGGTGAATTTGCCCAGGTTGCGCAAGCGCTCGGCCATCAGGAAGGTGATGATGGGCCAGCCCACCAGGAAGCCGATGGAGTAGATCAGCCCGTCATAACCCGAGGCCATGACCGCAGCGGAAATGCCCAGGAACGAGGCCGCCGACATGTAGTCGCCCGCAATGGCGAGGCCGTTCTGGAAGCCGGTGATGCCGCCGCCCGCCGTGTAGAAGTCGGCCGCCGACTTTGTTTTGGCTGCTGCCCATTTGGTAATCCATAGTGTTCCGGCGACAAAGGCGCCAAACATGCCGATGGCCGTCCAGTTGGTGGCCTGCTTGGCCGCCTGGCCCAGGTCGGCCCCGGCGGCATGTGCGGCGCCCGTGGCCAGCAAGGCCAGCAGCACCAGCAAGCTGGCCCGGTGTGTGTGAAGGGCGTTCATTTGCTTGCGTCTTTCAGGATTTCTTTGGTCAGGGCATCAAATTCGCCGTTGGCGCGGCGCACATAGATCCCGGTGATCACGATGGTGAAAATGATCACGCCCATGCCAATGGGAATGCCCAGCGAGGTCACACCCGCCCCGATGGGTTGCGCAAGAAACGGCTTGTCAAATGCGATCAGCGCGATGTAGCCGTAGTACACGACCAGCATCAGCAGCGTGAGAAAAATGCCCAAGCGGTTGCGTTTGGTGCGCAGCTCCAGGTACTTGGGGTGGTTTTGGACTTTGGTGACCACAGGGTCGTTCATGGTTGTCTTTCTGAGGGAATCGGTGCGGCGCTGCTGAAAAATCAGAAGACGCGCTGGGCACCGGCGGCGATTTTGCAAACGGCGCTGACCAAGTGCTTACGCAGCGCCCTGCATGCGCGTCGCAAAGGCCTGTGACGGCCATTTCTGTGCGTTTTAAGGTGCATCGCTTTGTGCGGGAAGACCCTTGCTTTTTCGCATGGAGAAACGATAGATGCGGGTTATTACCTAGTTCGTAAGTACTGCGGAAGTTTGCTGTCAAGTTCTGCAAGAACGGCGTAAGAGAGGCGTTAGCACCGGCGTTGATAGTGCGTACATAAAAATATTTTTCACTTGCCAGTGAATACAAAAAAATTCAGGAGACAAGAACATGGCAAGCACGCATCAGGCCCCCGGGCCGATGACGCCCGACGAAGCGCGGGTGATCGTCGCTTCGTCGCTGGGCACCGTGTTCGAGTGGTACGACTTCTACCTCTACGGTGCGCTGGCCAGCATCCTGGCCCGCCAGTATTTCAGCGCACTCGATAGCGGGTCGGCCTTTCTGTTCGCGCTGCTGGCGTTTGCGGCGGGGTTCATCGTGCGGCCTTTTGGCGCCCTGCTGTTTGGTCGTCTGGGTGACCTGATTGGGCGCAAGTACACCTTTCTTGTCACGATCCTCATCATGGGCCTGGCCACTTTTGCGGTGGGGCTGCTGCCGTCCTACGACAGCATTGGCGTGGCCGCACCGCTGGTGCTCATCGGGCTGCGTCTGCTGCAAGGCCTTGCGCTGGGGGGTGAATACGGCGGTGCCGCTGTGTATGTGGCCGAACACGCCCCGCAGGGCCGCCGCGGCATGTATACCGCCTGGATACAAACCACCGCGACGCTGGGCCTGCTGATGGCCCTGCTGGTGGTGATGGGTGCCCGCACCGTGCTGGGTGAACAGGCCTTTTCGGACTGGGGCTGGCGCATTCCTTTTCTGGTCTCCATCGTGCTGCTGGGTATTTCGGTATGGATCCGGCTGGCGCTGGCTGAAACACCGGCCTTTCAGCGCATGAAGGCGCGCGGGCGTGGTTCGCGTGCGCCGGTGGCTGAATCGTTTGGGCAATGGAAAAACCTGAAAGTGGCCTTGCTGGCGCTGGGCGGGCTGACGGCGGGCCAGGCGGTGGTCTGGTACACGGGCCAGTTTTATGCGCTGTTTTTCCTGACGCAGCAGTTGCAGGTGGACGCCACGGCAGCGCAGTTGCTGCTGGCGGTGGCGCTGCTGCTCGGAACGCCGTTTTTCATCGTGTTTGGCGCACTGTCCGACCGGGTGGGCCGCAAGCCCGTCATCCTGCTGGGTTGCGCCTTGGCCGCGGCCACGTATTTCCCGGCCTTCAAGGCGCTGTCGGTGGCGGCCAATCCGGCACTGGCCGCCGCCCAGGAGCGCAGCCAGGTCGTGGTGGTGGCCGACCCGGCCGACTGCTCCTTCCAGTTCAATCCCACCGGTGCGGGGCGGTTCACCAGCCCGTGCGACACCGCCAAGCAGGTGCTGGCGGCGCATTCAGTGCACTACGCGGTCGAGGCGCAGTCGACCGATGGCAGTGCGCTGGTGCGCATTGGTGCCATCGAGATCGCCCTGGCGGCCAGCGAGGGCCAGGGCGCGGTCGAAACGCGCAGGCGCAACGCAGTCTTCCGCCAGACCGTGGGCGATGCCTTGGCTGCGCAGGGCTACCCGCGCCAGGCCGACCCGGCAGCCATCGACCGGCCTTGGGTGGTGGCCATTCTGTTTTATTTGATGCTGTTGGTCACCATGGTCTATGGCCCCATTGCTGCTGCGCTGGCTGAGATGTTCCCCACGCGGATCCGCTACACCTCGATGAGTTTGCCGTACCACATCGGCAATGGTTGGTTTGGGGGCCTGCTGCCGCCCATGGCATTCGCCATCGTGGCGCAGACGGGAGATATCTACAGCGGCCTGTGGTACCCCGTGCTCATTGCCGGGGCGACGGCGGTGATCGGCACGCTCTACCTGCGCGAGACACGCGGAGTGGACATGTACGCAGACGATTGACGGGGCCTTGCGCCCCGCAGGGGGTCAGCGCCGGAAGTGTCCGTCCGGGCCGATGATGGACAGGTCGGAGAAATCCAGGCCTGAATGGTCGTCGACGCTGTAGCTGAGCGAGAGGCCGCCCAGGTCGAACTTGCGGAACGACTCCAGGGCCTCTTGCAGGCGGGCGCGTGTGGGGTTGGGGCCGGCGCGGCGAAGCGCCTCGACCAGCACCTTGGCGTTGGTAAAACCCTCCAACATGGCGGGCGTCAGGTCGATCTTGGCTTCACGCGCCAGCGCGGTCGCTTCGCGCACCAGCGGGTACGTCACGGCCCGTTCTGATGGGAACACCTGCGTCACCACCACGCCCCGCGAGTGTTCGCCCAGCGCCTTGACGAAGCCTCCCGAGGCGTTGTTCGACAAGGTGATGATCTGCCCCGACACACCGGCGGCGCGCAGCGCCTTGATGCCGTCGACCACCGCCGACCCGGTGCCGATAAAGATCACGGCCTGCGGGCTCTGCTTGGCAACCTGGGGTGCCATGGCGCTGAAATCGGGCTTGGCGCGGTCGAACTTCTCGACGAACAGGGCCTTCTGCTGGTTCTCCTGGAAGCCGGCCAGCGCGCCGGCCAGAGCGTCTGCACCAAAGGTATCGTCCACGTGGATGACGCCGATGCGCTGCACGCCCAGCGTGGCCAGGTGGCCAATGGCCTTTTTCACTTCGCGCTGGTAGGGGGCGCGCACGTTGAACACGTTCTTCTGCACGGGCTGGTGCAGCACCATGGCGCCGGTGGAGGGGCCAATGAGCGGCACGCCCGATTCGTCCAGCAGCCCAATGATGCCCTGGGTGTGCGGGGTGCCGCGCGTCATGAACAGCGCCAGAACGCCCTTGTCCACGATCAAGGTGCGTGCGTTGGCCAGTGTGAGCTTGGGGTCGAACTTGTCGTCGAGCGTCAGGACTTCGATTTTTTGCCCACCCACGCCGCCCTTGGCGTTGATGTGGTCGATGTAGAGCGCTGCTCCCCCCATGGACTCCTTCACGGTGGCGGCGGCCGAACCGGTCACGCCGACCGTTTGCCCGACCAGCAACTGGGCATGGCTGGCGGCGCACAGGCCCACTGCCAGGGCCGTCAGTGCGGAAATTTTTCTGAACAAACCCAGGGTGGTCATGCGGTGCCTCTCTTTCATGGTGCCAACAAATCCCAGTGTAGGCGCCTGCAGCAGTTGCCGGAAGGGCTGCCCAGCAAGTGCGTAGCCCTCACGCGAGACAGGCCCTCTCAGCGACGGAACTTGCCGCTGATGCCGATGATGGACAGGTCTGCAAAGTCCAGTCCGGTGTGGTCGTCCGGGCCATAGGACACTTCCAGGCCCCCCAGGTCATACTTCTTCATGCCTTCCAGCGCGGCATGGATCTTGTCGCGGCTGGGCTTGGGTCCGGCACGGCGCAGCCCTTCGACCAGCACCTTGGCGCCCGCAAAGCCTTCGAGCATGGCCGGGCTGATTTCGGCCAGGCCTTTGGCCTTGGCGAGTTCCTGGGCCTCCTTCACCATGCCGTAGGTGATGGCGCGTTCGTTCGGGAAGACTTGCGTCACGATCACGCCCCGGGAGTGTTCGCCCAGGCTTTTGATGAAGCCACCCGAGGCGTTGTTCGATAAGGTCACGATCTGGGCAGAAGACCCCGCTGCACGGAGCGCGTTGCCTGCTTCCACCACCGCAGCGCCCGAGGCGACCATGAGCACGGCCTGTGCGTCCGCCTGGACCACTTTGGCCACGATAGGGGCAAAGTCGGGCTTGGCGCGGTTGAATTTTTCCAGTACGGCGGGTGCCAGCTTGCTGGCTTCCAGGCCCTTTTGGGCACCGGCTACGCCATCGGCGCCAAAGGTGTCGTCCGAATACACCAGGGCAATCCGCGTGATGCCCATCGAGGCCAGGTGGGTCATCGCCTTCTCTGCCTCGCGCTGGTACGTGGCGCGCACGTTGAAGATGTATTTCGACACCGGCTCGTGCAGCACCATGGCGCCAGTCGAGGGGGCCACCAGCACAACCCCGTGCTTCTCCAGCAGGGGAATCATGGCCTGCGTGTGGGGTGTGCCGCGGGTCAGGAACATGGCCGACACATTGTTCTCTTCGATCAGCTTGCGGGCGTTTTCAGCGGCCAGCTTGGGGTCGAACTTGTCGTCCAGCGAAATCAATTCCAGTTTTTGTCCGTTCACGCCGCCCTTGGCATTGACGGCCTGGATGTACAGCTGCGCGCCGTCAGTAATTTCCTTGACACCGGCGGCGACTTGCCCAGTAAAACCGGCGGTCTGCCCGATCAGGATCTGGGCATGGCTTGCGGTGCACAGACCCAGTGCCAGGGCAGCGCCTGCCCACAGTGTTGACCATTTTTTCATGGAGAGGTACTTGCGTGAACGAAAGGCGCGAGTCTAAACCGTGGCTTTAAAGGGAGTGTTGTGGCCAGTGTTCGTTGTGGCGCGAGCTGGCGCATTTTCCGGGGTAATCCATACATTGCAGCAGGCCTGTTGCTTGCTCCCTGGGAGCCTGTCGCACTTGGAAATCGTCGGCTGCAAATCGGCCGCAGCGGTCCATTTTTTACCGTCTTTTTGCCCCATAGC
>JAUYGP010000602.1 GCA_030690515.1 Giesbergeria sp. | reverse complement strand
GCTATGGGGCAAAAAGACGGTAAAAAATGGACCGCTGCGGCCGATTTGCAGCCGACGATTTCCAAGTGCGACAGGCTCCTATGGACGACGCTCGGCGTTGTTGCGTTGCTCCTGGCCTGCAGCATGGCCCTTGCGGAGGTCACGGAAGAGCACGCCGAGCAGCCATACACGGTGGACATCCAGCCCGGCCAGACACTGCGCCAGGCCCTCAATGCGGCCACCCCCATCCGCGAAGCTGGGCAGCGCTTCCATGGCTATACGCAGTGGAACGTGCACTGGAAGTTTTGGTGGCACCACGATGCCGCAGGGCGCTGCCGCATCACCCGCGTGCACACCCGGCTCACCACCCGCATCCAGATGCCCGTGCTGCGCACCGCAAGCGAGGCGCAGCACGCCCGGTTCGCACGCTATGCCCGGGCCTTGCACCAACACGAGCAGGGCCACGTGCAGTTCGGCCGCCAGGCTGCGCAGACCATCGACCAGGGCATTGCCGCACTGCCCGAGGCGCCCGACTGCCCCACGTTGGAGCGGCAAGCCAATGCACTGGGCCACCGCCTGCTGGCCGCACAAGCCGCGCAGGAAAAAGCCTACGATCGCGACACCCGGCATGGGGCAACACAAGGTGCGCAGGTCGATTAATGCTATGTATTTTATAGCTCACAGCGCTTACTAGATAAGCGCTAGAGCCCTAAAACACTATAAATCAAGCCCCTGCACGGCCTGGAACAAGGCCTGCCGCGCCTGGGCAATGATCTGGCCTTTCCAGGCATCGGTGTCGGTGTAGAAGGCGGCCAGCATCTGCGCCTTGATGTGCGCCGCCAATGCGGCCGACGCCTCGGGGTGGATGTGAAGCCAGTGCTCTGCGCGCAGCGCCTGCATCATGTCCAGGATGGGCAGGGTGCCGTATTCCATGGCAATCCCGGTGTACTCGGCGTGGGGGCATTCGTCGTAGATGGCGGTCCACATCAGGCCGGTCAGGAAGGCCGAGGTGGATGAGCCGTCGTAGAACGAGGTGATCGGCGTCGCGCCGTCGGCGCCCCACCAGTGGCGTGCACGTGCAATGGCGGCGGGGTCGTCGCGTCCGGCGTAAATGCGCTCGCCATGGCCGCTGGGCCCCAGGCCAGTGTGCAGGTCAATCCAGCCGATGCGCTGGGCCCGGCGGCCATGCTGGCGCAGCACCTGGCGCAGGGTATGGTTGCTCCAGGTGGGTGCCGTGCCGCCAAAGAACATCCCCTGTGCAAATTCATGCTGCCCCTGCGAGATGGCGGCCTGCCAGGCCGCTTCGCCCCGGGTGGAGATGAACTGCTCCACCGCCGCGACGTTGTCGGCTGCAGGCGGCCATGTGGGCGGCAGCAAAAAGGGCTCGACCTCGCGGTAGGCCTCGTTGACTGGCAAGGGGCCGCTGAAGTCTTGGAAGTTGCGGTTCAAATCCACGTTTTCGTGCGTGGTGCGGCGCACATGCGAAAAACCGTAGGGATTGAGCGCGTGGATGTACAACACCGTCACGCCGTGCTTGCGCGCTTCTTCGCGCCAGGCATCGTCGCGCAGGGCAAACACCTGCACGCCGCTGCCGCAATAGCCCTCGACCCCATGGCAGGCGCTGCTGACGATCAACAGCTTGTCGGCGTCGGCGGGGCCGTCACGCACGACGTCCATGGCAAGGTCTTCCCCTTCGCGTCCCTTGAGGGGATGGGCGTGCGACTCGATCGGCAGCCCGGCAGTGGCCGCAGCCTCCAGAAACTGCACGCGGGCACGGGCGTAGCTGGTGGAAAAAGCGTCTGTGATTCCGATCATGCGGCCTCCCTGGGCTGGTTCAGCCACTCGTGCGCCAGGCGTACCCAGTAGGTAGCGCCCAACGGGATCAGTGCATCGTTGAAGTCGTAGCTGGGGTTGTGCAGCGTGCACGGCCCGCCGCCATGGCCCATGGCGCGGTGGTCGCCGTCGCCGTTGGCAATAAAGCAATAGGCCCCGGGCAGGGCCTGCAGCATGTAGGAGAAGTCTTCGGCGCCCATGGTGGGTTCCTGCGCCAGCACATTGGCCTCGCCCACGATGGAGGCCATGACCTTGCGCGCAAACGCGGCTTCGGCGGGGGCGTTGACGGTGGGCGGGTAGTTGCGCACAAATGCAAATTCACACTGGGCGTCGTGTGCGGCGCACGCATGCTGGGCAATCTGGCGCATACGCTGCTCGATCAGGTCCAGCACCTCCAGCGTGAAGGTGCGCACCGTGCCCTGCAGTTCGCAGCTGTCGGGCACCACGTTGGTGGCTTCTCCCGCATGGATCATGGTGACCGAAATCACGCCCGCATCCACCGGCTTCTTGTTGCGGCTGATGATGGTCTGGAACGACTGCACCATCTGGCAGGCAATCGGCACCGGGTCGATGCCGGTGTGCGGCATGGCGGCGTGTCCGCCCTTGCCCCGGATGGTGATCTTGAACTCGCTGGTCGACGCCATCACCGGGCCGGGGCTCACGGCAAACTGCCCCACGGCCATGCCGGGCCAGTTGTGCATGCCGAACACTGCCTCCATGGGGAAACGCTCAAACAGGCCATCCTTGATCATCTCGCGCGCACCACCACCGCCTTCCTCGGCTGGCTGGAAGATCAGGTAGACGGTGCCATCGAAATCACGGTGCTGTGCCAGGTGCTGCGCCGCCGCTAGCAGCATGGCGGTGTGGCCGTCGTGGCCGCAGGCGTGCATCTTGCCCGGGTGTCGGCTGGCATGGTCGAAGGTGTTGAACTCCTGCATGGGCAGCGCATCCATGTCGGCGCGCAGGCCGATGGCCCGGCCACAGGCACCACCATCGCGCCCATGCACGATGCCGACCACCCCGGTGGTACCCATGCCCCGGTGGATGGGAATACCCCAATCGGCCAGGTTTTGCGCCACCAGGTCAGCGGTGCGTAATTCTTCAAAGCACAGCTCGGGATGGGCGTGAATGTCGCGCCGCACAGCGGCAATGCCTGCGGCCTGGGCGGCGATAGTGTCGATGACTTGCATGGCGGAAGCTCCTTGTCCGCCACAGTCTACCTAGGCTGGCGCCGCAGGTAGGCGCAGCATAAATTCTGCCCCGCCCTGTGGGTGGTTATGGGCCACCAGGGTACCGCCGTGGCGCTCCACGATGCCATAGCTGATGGACAAGCCCAGGCCCGTGCCCTTGCCCACGGGCTTGGTGGTAAAAAAGGGCTCGAAGATGCTGGACAAGTCTTCGGGGGAAATACCTGGCCCGTTGTCATGCAGCGAGATCACCACCCCGTCTGCCGCGTGGTGGGCGGCGATGCGCAGCACGGGCAGCACACCCGGCCGCGCACCCGCAGCGTCGCAAGCGTTCTGGATCAGGTTCATCAGCACCTGGAGCAACTGGCCAGCATTTCCCAGTACGCGGCAATCCGGGCAGCGCTGGAACTGCACATCAAAGTCCAGCGCCAAGCCCTTCTTCACCCAGTGGATGGCCCGCTCAATCACCGCGTCGATGGCAACGGCCTCGCTCTCTTCATGGTCCAGCGCCGAAAAGCGTTTGAGCCCGTCCACAATGCTGGCCGTGCGCTGCGCGCCTTCGATGGTGCCGTCCATCAGCGACGGCAGGTCGTTCAGGATGTGCTCGATGCGCAGTTTGTGTGCCAGCGCGATCAACGCCGGATGCTGGGTCAAGGCCGCCTCGGCATGGACGGCATCGAGGTACTGGCGCAGGCGCTGCGTGTAGCGGTTGAGCGCGTGCACGTTGCCCAGCACGAAGCTGATGGGATTGTTCAGCTCGTGTGCCACCCCCGCCACCAGTCGCCCCAACGAGGACATTTTTTCGGCATGGAGCAGTTGCTGCTGTGTGCGCTTGAGCGCCTCGTGCGCCTCGTGCAACTGCTGGTAGGCACGCTTGATTTCGGCCATGGGACGCCCCACGAACACAAACCCGATGCAGCGCTTGCGCCCGTCGTAGCGCGGCGTGGCCGTGAAGTCGACGGGCACCGGCTGCCCGGCGGCGTCGCGCAACATCAGCTCTACGCTATGCCCCTGCCGCAGGGTGAGGGCGCGGTGCATCATGTCGTGCAGCGCCTCTACGGCTTTCTCGTCGTGCAGCAGGGTGTCCATGGGCGTACCCAGCAGGGCTTCTTCGGCGCGCCCCGCCAGGTCACACAAGGCCTGGTTGGTCTGCTCGATCATGCCTTGCGCATCGGCAGCCACCAGTACGTCGGACATGGACGACAGGAGGCCGTAGATGAATTGCTGCGAATCTTCCAGCTCAGCGTTTTTCTGCTCCAACGCCACTTCATCGCGCAGCAGCTGCGAGTACACCTCATCCATCTTGTGGATGACATCCATCCAGGTGTCGTCGCCCACGCCCTCGGGGTGGGACGACCTGTTGGGCAAGGGACGGCTGCTCATCGCCATGCCCTTCCATAGCGTCCCATTTTTCCCGCGTCCCGAAAACAGGCGCGGACCAGGCCAGGGCTCCCGCGCAAGGGCCGCCCCGCCGCGCTGGGAGCGTCCCCCTGCCCGCAGCGCGCAGCGCTGCGAGAGTGGGGGGAAGGCGCACAGCGCCACAGGGGGGTGCTCATTGCTTCAATGCACTGTGCACACCATGCACGGGTCGAAGGACCGCACGATGTGCTGCACCGCCACCGGGGTGGTTTCGCCGTCCTGCACTGGCGCGCCCGCCAGGGCGGCCTCCAGGGCGCCGGGGACGCCATCGCGGTCGCGCGGCGAGAAGTTCCAACTGGTGGGCGCAATGATCTGGTAGCGGGCAATGCGTCCGCCCCGGATCGACAGCCAGTGCCCCAAGCTACCCCGCGCGGCTTCACACAGGCCGACGGCATCGGCCTCATCGGGGAGCTGCGCGTCCTCGCAACAGGGCGCTTCGGGAACGATGGAGCGCAGGCACTGCTCGGCCAGCAGCACGAACTGCGCCAGTTCCATAGCGCGCGACAGCACCCGGGTGAGCACATTGCCTCGCCCCTGCTGCCACAACGCCCGCACCAGCGGCTGGCCTTGTGCCAGCTGACGCGCCAGGGCACCGGTTTCCAGAACCCGGCCCTGCAGGCGGGGCGCCTTGTTCCAGGTGTAGGCGCCGAGTTTGTCGATGTCCGGCTGCGTGATGCCCTGCGACGGGTGCAGCGGGGCGCCCGCATCCTCCAGCCAGGCATGGCGTGCGTCCTCGGCAATCTGTGCCAGATCCACCGCTTGCACGCTGGTGCCATCCCAGGTGCCAGGCGCCAGGGCGCAAAGCCCTTCGGGGTCGGGTAGCCCACCATAGCTCAGGGTCAGGTCGGGGCCGCGCCCCAGATTGCGGAGGCCGGTGTCGGCCGCAATGCGCAGAAACAGCCGCAGATCGCCCCGCTGCGGATCGCGGTCCAGCCATTGGGCAAGCACGGCCTCGCTCTGCCAGGCCACTACCTCTTCCAGCGGTGCGTCGTACAACACGCGCTCCAAAAAGCTGCGCATTTCGGCAACACGAGAACCGAGCCGGTGCCGCTCGGGCGCAGACAGGTTGCGCGTGCTGCCCCCGGGCACGATGGACTGGGTGTGGGGCCACTTGCCACCGAGCGTTCCCATGATGTGCATCCAGCGCTGGCGCACCGCCAACGCTTCGCGGGCATGGTCACCCGACATCGCCGCAAAGCGGCGCACAGCCTCGGCGTGCCAGGGCCGCCCGGCATACACCTCGCGAGTGAAATCGGGCATGAAGAACAAATAGAAATGCGTGAGGTGGTCGGCCGCGTTCTCGCAGGCCAGCATCAGGTTGGTGAGCCACACGCCGTTGGGCGGCACCTGCACCGCACTGGCCGCCGCCAGCGCGCGCGCTGCTGCCACCGATTGCGTGACCGAGCAGATGCCGCAGATGCGGGGAACAATCACCAAGGCATCTAGCGGGTGCTTACCCTGCAGAATTTGCTCAAACCCCCGGTACATGGGCGCGTTCACCCAGGCTTCCCGCACCCGCGCGCCTTCGACCTCCATGCGAACTTCCAGGTCACCTTCTACCCGGTTGAAGGGGCCCACGATCAGGCGTGTCATTTGCGCCGCGTCTTTCGGATCATCGGAGCCACCACGATGTGGTCAGCCCGGGAGTTTTGCTTGACGCGGGTCGGCGTAGCCGACTTGGACAACGAGGCCAGCGCCACGAACCAGGCCTTGTGCATGTCGGTGGGCAGGCCAATGGGAATACCGGCGACCTTGGGCGTCTGGTGGAACGGGTGGCCCGGTTCTTCAAAACCAGGCTCGGTGCAACTGATGCAGGCGTAGCCGCCACGTGCGCAAGAGCCCTCGCCGTTCCAGAGGCGGATGTTGCAGTCAGCATGCGCCTGTGTGCCCTTGCAGCCCATGTGCTCCATCAGGCAGCCCAGGTCAGAGGGTTTTTCGGCGCTGGCTTTGTATTCATAAAACTCGTTGCGTGCGCAGCCGTGGTGGGCCAGCTGGTCGCAATACGCTCGTGGCCGGCCCAGGGCGTCGAGCTGCTGCGCACCCAAAGGTTGCGCGGCATCGGCCAGCGCCGCCAGAGTTTCGAGCACCCAGCCGGGATGTGTGGGGCACCCGGCCACATTCACCACCGGCAAGTCGGCCTGGTCGCGCCAGGCCGGACCCAGCAGCCCCCCCACCTGGTCGCCCTCGTACTGCAGGCCGCAAGCATCAGTGGGGTTGCTTCCCGCCGCAGTGATCCCCCCGTAAGCCGCGCAACTGCCCACTGCCACCACATGGCGTGCGACCGCGCTGAGCTGGCGCACCCAGTGCATCATCGGTTCCTGCGTGCCTGCCAGCAGGTGGAAGCGCCCCGTGCCTTCAGGGCCACGCAGCACCGCGCCTTCAATGCACAACGCATGCAAGGGCGTCCGCCCGGTCAGGCAATCTTCAATGATCTGCAAGGCCTCCTGGCCACTGGGCAACGACAGCGAGGGATGCCACAGCAAATGGAGACCGAGCTGGCGCAGTTGCGCCGCAAAGTCTGCCGTGTCTGCGCACAGCAACGACATACTGCAGCCCCCGCAGCCGCCGGACTGTAGCCAGAGCACATTCAAGGGGGCTTTAGCCATCGCCTTGCCCCTCCAGGCCAAAGCGCGCGAGTTTTTGCCGCAGCCCCACGCGGGACAAACCCAGTTCCTTGGCGGCGTGGGTCTTGTTCCAACGGTGGCGCAGCAGGGCCTCGCGCAGAATGACGGCTTCAATGGCGTCGAGCCGCTCCTGCAGGCTGCCGCTTTGCGGAACCGCGCCCCCCGCTTGGGCAGCCGCACTGATGCCAGGCTGACCGTGCAGCACGCGGTGCGAGAAGGCCGCAGGCGACACCGTACCGCCTTCCGTCAGCGCCACGGCACGAAACACCTCGTTCTTCAATTCACGGATGTTGCCGGGCCAGGGGTAGGCCAGCAGGTTGGCGCGCACATCGGGAGCAAAGCACAGCCCCGGCCGCGCCAATGCGTCGCACGCCTGGGCCAGCAGCATGTCAGCGATGGGCAGCACATCGGCGCTGCGCTCGCGCAGCGGGGGCACCGACAAGGTCATGCTGGCAATGCGGTAGTACAGGTCTTCGCGAAACCGCCCGGAACGCACGTCTTGCTCCAGGTTGCGGTGCGTGGCGGCGATGACCCGCACATCCACGGTCACGGTACGGCTTGCACCCACAGGGCGCACCTCGCCCTCTTGCAGCACACGCAAGAGCTTGACCTGAAAGGCAGGCGATGTGTCGCCTATTTCATCGAGAAAGATGGTGCCGCCATCGGCGCGCTGGAAAAGACCAATGTGGTCTTCGAACGCGCCCGTAAAGGCGCCCCGCTTATGGCCGAACAACTCGGATTCGAGCAGCGTGTCGGCCATGGCGGCGCAGTTTTCCAGCACGAAAGCGCGCTCGGCACGGGGGCTGGCGTAGTGAATGGCACGCGCCAGCAATTCCTTGCCGGTGCCCGACTCGCCGGTGATGAGCACTGCGAGGTCGTAGCGCGCCACGCGTGCGGCCATTTCACAGACGGCGTCCAGTGGACTGCCCGGCGCTCGCACCAAGCGATTGAACTCGAAAGCCGACCGCGCCGAAGCCAGCGAGGCGTTGGAGCGCTGGCGCAGCACCGGTGTAGTGGTGCGCAGCTCCAGGTTCAGACGCTGGGTCTGCATTTGCAGGCTGCGCGCCTCGGCCGCCCGCGCGACCGTGGAGAGCAGGTGCTCGGGCACCCAGGGCTTGAGCACGTACTGGTAGATGCCGGCGTCATTGATGCCCGCAATGATGTCCTGCGAGTCGGTGTAGCCCGAGATGATGATGCGCACGGTGTCGGGCCAGACTTCGCGGACCTCTTTGAGAAATTTCACACCGCTGGTGCCCGGCATGCGCTGGTCGCACAGGATCACGCTGACTTCATGGCGTTCGAGCAGGCCACGCGCCTCGTCGGCGCTGGTGGCGGTGAGGATGCGGAAGTCCTCCTCCAGGTTGCGGCGAATGGCATCGAGCGAACGGGTTTCGTCGTCCACCACCAGCACCAGCGGAAGGCTGTCGTACTGGCCGCACGAGTCAGGCGTATTCATGCCGTCGCGTCGGTTGGCAAAGGCGCTGCATCGCGGTGCGGCGCCAGGTGGCGCGGCGTCCAGGCATGGGGCTTGCGGTAGACGAAATGGTGCCGAGCCACGTGGTAGCTGGGGTCAAATCCGTAGAAATTGCGCTGCATGCGTTGCAACTCCTCCTCACGGTAGAGGACCAATGGTTTGCGCTCTTCGTCGTCAGCGCGGCGCAGCGCCTTGTCCCGCAGACGCTCTGCGAGATTATGGACGGACGCCAGCGCCAAAGCGCGCTCGGCCGCCTGGGTGCCAAAGGCCTGCGCACCTACAGCAAAGCAGGCATCCACCAGGCCGCGCTGCACGGCGTCGGGTGCTGTCCATGGCAGGCGCTGCTGCATGGTGGCGCGGCTGGCGGCCACGCCCATGCGCCGAGGCAGGGAGTAGGTCCAGTATTCC
>JAUYGP010000600.1 GCA_030690515.1 Giesbergeria sp. | reverse complement strand
GGCATGCCTAACTGGCAGACCTCCGGTGAAATGACCGAAGCTGATGTGGACTTGATGGCTCGCTACGTGCAGCAAGATCCTCCGGTTCCGCCAGAATTCGGCATGGCCGACATGAAGAAGACGTGGAAAGTTGTGATTCCTCCGGACCAGCGTCCGAAGAAGAAGATGAACAACTACAACATCACCAACATCTTCTCGACCACGCTGCGCGATGCGGGTGAGATTGCGCTGATTGATGGCGACTCGAAGGAAATCATCAGTATTCTCAAGACCGGCTATGCCGTGCACATCTCGCGCATGTCGGCTTCGGGCCGTTACTTGTTCGTGATTGGCCGGGACGCCAAGGTCAACATGATCGACCTGTGGATGGCAAAGCCAGACACCGTGGCCGAAATCCGCACGGGCCTGGAAGCGCGCTCGGTCGAGAGCAGCAAGTTCAAGGGCTTTGAAGACAAGTACGCGATTGCCGGCACCTACTGGCCGCCGCAATTCGTCATCATGGATGGCGATACGCTTGAGCCGCTGAAAATCGTGTCGACCCGTGGCAACGTGGTGGGCACGCAGGAGTACCACCCCGAGCCCCGTGTGGCATCGATTGTGGGCAGCCACTTCAAGCCCGAGTTTGTCGTGAACGTCAAGGAAACCGGCAAGACGCTGATGGTGGATTACTCCGACCTGAACGCACTGAAGATGACCGAAATCGGTTCGGCACCTTTCCTGCATGATGGCGGTCTGGATTCGACCAAGCGCTACTTCATGGTGGCGGCCAACAACAGTAACAAGATTTCGGTTTTTGACCTGAAAGAAGACAAGCTGGCAGCCATCGTCGATGTGGGCAAGATTCCCCACCCCGGCCGCGGCGCGAACTTCACGCACCCGAAATTTGGTCCTGTCTGGGCTACGGGCCACCTGGGTGACGAAACCATCTCGCTGATCGGTACCGACCCCAAGAAGAACAAGCAGTACGCTTTCAAGGAAGTGGCCAAGCTGACAGGTCCTGGCGGTGGTGCTCTGTTTATCAAGAGCCACCCCAAGTCCAACCACCTGTATTCGGATGCGCCTTTGAATCCTGATCCGAAGATTTCCCAGTCGGTGGTGGTGTACGACATCAAGAACCTGGAAAAGGGCTATGTCACGCTGCCCATCGCCGAATGGGCTGACATCAAGGACGACGGTGCCAAGCGCGTCGTGCAGCCTGAGTTCAACAAGGCCGGCGACGAAGTCTGGTTCTCGGTGTGGAGTGCCAAGAACAAGATCAGCGCAATGGTGATCGTGGACGACAAGACGCTCAAGCTGAAGAAGGTCATCAAAGACCCACGCCTGATCACGCCTACCGGCCACTTCAACGTGCACAACACGCAGCACGACGTGTATTGATCGTGCGAATGCGCACACAGGCCTTGGGGCCTGTGTCGTGCGACGAGGCCACCAATCCTTTTGGGATTTGGTGGCTTTTTTGTTTATGGGGTGGAACTGCCCTTGGGTGCTGCCAATTGCGCCAGAACATCCAGCATCTCTAGCGTCCAGGCAATAGAGTTTTGCTCGTACAGGATGCCTTTTTTTAGAATCATGTGCTGGATTTGCGCGTGACGTGAAAGCGTACGGTCGGCTGGGAAATCGCGCGTTTCGATGGTTTGGTATTGCGCCAGTTTGTCCCGGTGCAGAGCGAGGTGGCGGGCCAGTTCTGGCCGCAGGTTCACTTCGGAGAGGACGGCGTCGGCGCGCAGTTTGACCATGAATTCATCGCGCAGATCCATGGGGGGCGACGATTGCTCCGCCCAGCGCGCCAGTTCCTTGCGGCCTGCAGCCAGCACCCGGTATTCTTTCTTGCGTGTTTTGCCCGCATCGGCGGGAATGCTGCTCTCTATCCAGCCTGCAGCCTCCATGCGCGCCAGTTCCCGGTAGATCTGCTGGTGTGTGGCATGCCAAAAATAGCCAATCGATTTATCAAAACGCCGCGCCAGATCGTAGCCAGAGGAGGGTTTTTCTAGCAGGGAGGTGAGAACAGCATGGGCCAACGACATGGGCAAAGTGTAGCAATCCCAGAAAAACTATGCACCTAGTTGCATAAATAAAAGAACACCCGTACACTTTTGTGCAACTGGTTGCATAGACAACTGGCTTTTCCCACTTCCACAAGGATTCCGCGATGACCACCTTTCCCCACATGCTCGCGCCCCTCGACCTGGGCTTCACCACCCTCAAAAACCGCGTGCTCATGGGCTCCATGCACGTCGGCCTGGAAGAAGCGAAAGACGGCTTTGCCCGCATGGCTGCCTTTTATGCCGAGCGCGCGCGCGGCGGCGTCGGCCTGATCGTGACAGGTGGCATCGCCCCTAACGACCGCGCACGCCCTATGCCCGGTGGCGCCGCGATGACGACGCAGGCCGAGGCGGACAAGCACAAGGTGGTGACGCAGGCGGTGCACGATGCGGGCAGCAAGATTTGCATGCAAATCCTGCACTTTGGCCGCTACGCTTACCACCCCGAACTCGTGGCGCCCAGCGCTTTGAAAGCGCCCATCAGCCCCTTCCGCCCGCATGCGCTGACCAGCGAGGAAGTCGAGCAGACCATTGACGACTACGTCAACGCCGCAGCATTGGCCCAGAGCGCGGGCTACGACGGTGTGGAAATCATGGGCTCCGAGGGCTACCTGATCAATGAATTCATCGCCCAGCAGACCAACCAGCGCGAAGACGAGTGGGGCGGCTCGTACGCCAACCGCATGCGCTTCCCGCTGGAGATCGTGCGGCGCACGCGCGCTCGGGTGGGCGCCAACTTCATCCTCATCTTTCGTCTGTCCATGCTC
>JAUYGP010000595.1 GCA_030690515.1 Giesbergeria sp. | reverse complement strand
CCAACTCGTCGATGATCACCACGATGTGCGGCAGGCGCTGTAGCGGCTCGGGCGCTTCGGGTGTGAGGCTGAAGGGGTTGTAGATGAACTCTTCGCGCGCCTTGGCCTCGTCGATCTTGACGTTGTAGCCGGCCAGATTGCGCACGCCCAATTTACTCAACAGCTTGTAGCGCCGCTCCATCTCGCCCACGCACCAGTTCAAGCCGTGCGCGGCCTGCTTCATGTCGGTGACCACGGGCGCCAGCAGGTGCGGAATGCCTTCGTACACCGACATTTCCAGCATCTTGGGGTCGATCATCAAAAGGCGCACGTCCTTGGCCTCGGCCTTGTAGAGCAGCGACAAAATCATGGCGTTGATGCCGACCGACTTGCCCGAACCCGTGGTACCTGCCACCAGCACGTGCGGCATCTTGGCCAGGTCGGCCACCACCGGGTTGCCCACGATGTCCTTGCCCAGGCCCATGGTCAGCATGGACTTGGCTTCGTGGTAGACCTGCGAGCCCAGAATTTCGGAGAGCTTGATGGTCTGGCGCTTGGCATTGGGCAGCTCCAGCGCCATGAAATTTTTGCCGGGAATCGTCTCCACCACACGGATCGAGACCAGGCTGAGCGAGCGCGCCAGGTCCTTGGCCAGGCCCACCACCTGCGAGCCCTTGACTCCTGTCGCCGGTTCAATCTCGTAGCGCGTAATCACCGGGCCCGGCATGGCGGCCACCACGCGCACCTCCACGCCAAAATCCTTGAGCTTCTTCTCGATCAGGCGGCTGGTCATCTCCAGCGTTTCGGGCGCAACCGTTTCCTGGCGTTGCTGCGCGCCATCGAGCAGCGCCACCAACGGCAGGCGGCTGTCGGGCATGTCGGTGAACAGTGGTTTCTGGCGCTCTTTCACCACGCGCGAACTCTGGGGCACCTCGACCAGGACGGGTTCGATGATCTGGATCGGTTGCGGGTGGTGCACCTCGATCTCGGCGCGCTCATCAAACACCACTTCGGCCCGCTCGCGGGCGGCGCGCTTGCCTTCGGCCAGATCCTTGGCCACCTCACGCCTGGATCGGCCCGACTGCACCAGCGCATCGATGCGTGCACCCAATCCTTCGGCCACATGCCCCCACGAAAAGCGGAACACCAGCGCCGCACCCAGCACCGCCAGCACGATGCAGGCCAGCCCCGAACCCGTAAAACCCAGCCACCGCATGCTGGCAGGTCCCACCAGATAACCCAATACGCCACCGGCGTGGCCTGGCAGGGCGGCCTCGAAACGGTACAGGCGCGACCACTCCAGCGCCGTGCTGGCGCACAGCAACAACACCAGGCCGCCCCAGAAAAGTCCGCGCCACACCAGCGGATGGCTGGCTGCGGTTCCCTGCGGCACCTCGCCCCCGCGCATCCAGTGCGCCAGCGAAGACAGCCATGCACGCACGCCGGCCGCCACGCACCACCAGACGGAAAATCCCAGCACAAAATAGCTGCCATCGGCCAGCCAGGCACCCAGGCGGCCCACCCAATTGCGCACCAGAGCGGCCCCGCCCACGCCCGAGGTAGACCACGCCGGGTCCGTGGGCGAATAGCTCAACAAGGCCAGCAGCCAGAAAACCAGGGCCAGCAAACCCACGACCAGCCCCATTTCATGGCCAAAACGGGCACCTACGGTGCGTGCGGCGGACTTGTCGCCAGAGGATGCATTCAGTGTGTTCAAGGAATAGGTCATAAGCGTGCGGGCGAAGCTTACTCCAAGGCTCCCTGCCTGCGCAGGGCACCTTATTCCATTTCTAAATCAAACGATTACTTTGTCGGCTTCGCTTGCCGTGCTTCAGCATTGTCTGCGCTTCGCCTTCGCGTACTCGGTTGATGGAGAAACGGAATTGGCGAGGATCAGCTCAGCGTCGCCAGACGGTTTTTCAAAACCATTGCACCCGACGGCAGGGTCTGGATGAACCCCCGCGTCTCCAGGTCTTTCATCACGCGGCTGACCATTTCCCGCGAGGCACCAATGGTTTTGGCCAGATCCTGGCGCGACACCTTGCCCGCGATCACCTGCTGCCCCTGCGCGTCGGTCTCCGCTTCTTCCAGCAACGCATGCG
>JAUYGP010000592.1 GCA_030690515.1 Giesbergeria sp. | reverse complement strand
GGATCTTCGGGCAGCGACTGGAAGATAGCCGAATGCTCGCTGTCAATAGGTAGCAAGGTCGCCCCACCCTCGCGCACGGCACGCAAAAACACCTCGCCGCCCACCACCAGCGCTTCCTTGTTGGCCAGCAGTAAGCGTTTTCCCGCCCGGGCCGCAGCCAGACAGGGCGCCAGTCCGGCCGCCCCGACGATGGCGGCCATGACCATATCTACCTCGGCATGAGACGCTATTATTTCAATAGCATCTTGCGCTTGCAGCACAAGCGTTGGAAGGTCATTTTGCTTGATTTTTTCCTGTAACAAACGGCCATGTTTCGCACTGGCCATGACAGCGTAGCGCGGGGTAAACCGGGCACACTGGGCCAGCATCAGATCGACCTGGGTCGCCGCGCTCAGCGCAAAAACCTCAAAGCGATCGGGGTGGCGTGCCACTACATCGAGCGTGCTGGTGCCGATAGATCCTGTTGAGCCCAGCACCGTGATGCGTTGTTTCATGTTTTTACCAGCGTCATCAGCATCATGGCCAGCGGTAATGTGGGCAGCAGGGCATCCACCCGGTCGAGCACGCCCCCATGGCCGGGCAGCAGGTTGCTGCTGTCTTTCACGCCTGCACTGCGTTTGATGAGCGATTCAATGAGATCACCCACGACGCTCATGGCGGCCATAAACAGCGCACCCAGCACAAGCAACCACCAGCCCTGGGTTGCCAGCCGCGTATACAGACTCGCCACGGGCGCCTGGAATCGGGCATCGGCCACCACCCAGCACACAGCCAGCACCAGCACACCAGCCACGCCGCCCCAGACCCCTTCCCAGCTTTTGCCCGGACTGATCGAGGGGGCAAGCTTGTTGCGGGTGAAACGCAGGCCGAACGCGCGGCCCGAAAAATAAGCCGCGATGTCGGCCATCCAGACCAACGTCATCACCGACAGCAGAAAATTGATACCCTCGGTGCGCGCCTGCACCACAGCCAGCCAGGCCAGCCACAGCGCCAGCACCCCCGCCACCAGCCGCACCGGACCAGGAATCCGCGGCCAGCCCGGCACACCGGCATGCAAAAGCCAGGCACCGCCCAACACCCAAAAAGCCCCCGCCGCCAACCACAGAGCGTCCAGCGGTTGGTCAACCAAGCCCAGCAACCACGACGCCGCACACATTGCGACGCACACAGCCCCCACAGCCACCGACGCTACCCGACCACAGCCATTGAGCCGCCCCCATTCCCAAGCGCCGCCCGCCATCAGCACCAGCACCACCGCCGCAAAAGGCACAGGCGAGGGGTAAAACAAGGCGGGCAACAAAATGGCCAGCAAAACCAGGGCGGTGATGATGCGCTGTTTCAGCATGGAGCCCTTTCAGGCACGCACCAGTCCGGGGCGCGCAGGCAAAATTTGTTCAGAGGTCTTGCCAAAACGGCGTTCACGCGCATGGTAGGCCGCAATGGCCTCGTCCAGCGCAGCATCGTCGAAGTCGGGCCACAGCTTATCGCTGAAATACAGCTCGGAATAAGCAGTCTGCCAGAGCAAGAAATTGCTCAGCCGCATTTCGCCACCGGTACGGATCAGCAGGTCGGGGTCTGGTACATGGGCCAGTGCCATGGTACTGTTCAGACCGGCTTCGGTGATGGCCTCACCGCGCGCAGCCAGAGCTGCCGCAGCTTGCGCAATGTCCCAGCGGCCACCGTAGTTGAAGCAGACGTTCAGCACGAGGCGTGTGTTGAGCGCTGTAGCTGCTTCGCCTTGCGCCAGACCGCCCTGCACCTTGTCGGAAAGCCCGCCTCGTGCACCGACAAAATGCAATTGCACTCCGTCCTTGCACAGTTGCGGCACTTCGCGCGAAAGCGCCTTGGCCAGCAACTCCATCAGGCCTGACACCTCATCCTCGGGTCGATTCCAGTTTTCGGACGAAAACGCGAACACCGTCAGCACACCCACCCCACGCTTTGCGCAAGCCTGAACACAACGGCGCAGCACATCCACGCCCTGCTTGTGCCCTGCAAGACGTGGAAGAAAACGACGCTTGGCCCAGCGGCCATTGCCATCCATGACGATGGCGATATGGTGGGGCGGCACCAATTCCTGAGCGTTGGAAACGGACATGCGGGCGGTCTTCAAACCGCCATGATTTCCTGCTCCTTGGCAACCACCAGGGCGTCGATCTCGACAATGTGCCGATCGGTCACCTTCTGGATGTCTGCCTCGGCGCGCTTTTGGTCGTCTTCAGACGCCAGCTTGTCCTTGACGAGCTTCTTCACGGCTTCATTGGCGTCGCGGCGCAGGTTGCGTACGGCAATCTTGGCCGACTCGCCTTCGTTGCGCGCCAGCTTGGTCATTTCCTTGCGGCGTTCTTCGCTCATGGCAGGCATGGGAACACGGATCAAATCACCCAGGGAGGCCGGGTTCAGTCCCAGGTCGCTTTCGCGGATGGCTTTCTCGATCTTGGCGCCCATGCCCTTTTCCCAGGGCTGCACGCTGATGGTGCGCGAATCGAGCAGTGCGACGTTAGCCACCTGCGACAGCGGCACCATGGAGCCGTAATAGTCCACGTGCACCGTGTCCAGCAACGCGGGATTGGCACGCCCCGTGCGAATCTTCTGCAAGTTATTCTTGAAAGCCACGATGGACTGGTCCATCTTGGTTTGCATGTTGGTTTTGATGTCGGCAGTCATGTTTTCTCCTCTGGGGCATCAGACAGCATCGGCGGCCAGGTTGCCGTCAAGCATGAACCAGTGTTCCTTCGTCCTCGCCCATCACCACGCGCTTGAGCGCACCCGGTTTGAAGATGGAAAACACCTTCACAGGCAGCTTCTGGTCGCGGCACAGTGCAAAGGCCGTGGCATCCATAATGCCCAGGTTGCGCACCATGGCTTCGTCGAAGCTGAGCGTTGTGTAGCGCGTGGCAGACGGATCCTTGTGCGGATCGGCGGTGTACACGCCATCGACCTTGGTGGCCTTGAGCACCAGCTCGGCCCCAATTTCGGCACCACGCAGGGCGGCGGCGGTATCGGTCGTGAAGAACGGATTGCCCGTACCGGCCGCAAAAACGACCACTTTGCCTTCTTCGAGGTACTGCAGGGCTTTGGGCCGCACATAGGGCTCCACGACCTGCTCAATCGAGATGGCGGACATCACCCGGGCCGTAAGCCCCTGCTTGTCCATGGCATCGGCCAGGGCCAAGGCATTCATCACGGTGGCCAGCATGCCCATGTAGTCGGCCGTGGCACGGTCCATACCCTCAGCGCCGCCAGCGACTCCGCGGAAGATGTTACCCCCCCCGATCACCACGGCCACCTCCACCCCCATGCGGGTGACCTCGGCCACCTCCTGCACCATGCGGACGATGGTGGAGCGGTTAATACCGAAGGCGTCGTCTCCCATGAGCGCCTCGCCCGACAGCTTGAGCAAAATGCGCTTGTAGGCTGGCGTGGCGATGTTCATGGGAGTTCTCCGTAAATCTGGAATGGGGTGCGGTAAATCAGGGGGAAAAGGCGAATCAGGCAGCGGCCTTGGCAGCGGCCACCTGGGCAGCCACTTCGGCAGCGAAGTCATCCACCTTCTTCTCAATGCCTTCGCCAACCACGTACAGGGTGAAGCCCTTTACGGTAGTGCCAGCGGCCTTGAGCATCTGCTCGACCGTTTGCTTGTCGTTCTTCACGAAAGCCTGGTTGAACAGCGAGACTTCCTTGAGGTACTTCTGCACGCCGCCTTCGATGCGCTTGGCAACGATCTCATCGGACTGCACAGGCTTGCCTTCGGCCGTGGCCTTGGCTGCATCTTCGGCGGCCTTAGCGGCAGCAACCGAACGCTCTTTTTCGATCAGTTCGGCGGGAACATCGGCGCTGGTCAAGGCCACGGGCTTCATGGCGGCGATATGCATGGCCACGTCCTTGGCGGCAATTTCGTCACCGTCGAACTCGACGACCACACCGATGCGTGTGCCGTGCAGGTAGGAAGCAAGCTTGCTGTCACCACCAAAGCGCTTGAAGCGGCGGAACGACATGTTCTCGCCGATCTTGCCGATCAAACCCTTACGCACGTCTTCCAGCGTGGGGCCAAAGCTGTCCTGCTCATAAGCCAGCGCACCCAGGGCAACAATGTCGGCGGGGTTGTGCTTGGCGACCAACTCCGCTGCGGCATTGGCCAGGGCGAGGAAGCTGTCATTCTTGCTCACGAAATCGGTTTCGCTGTTCACTTCGATCAGCCCACCCGTGTTGCCATAGATGTAGCAAGCGACCACACCTTCGGCGGTGATGCGCGAAGCTGCCTTGCCTGCTTTGGTGCCGAGCTTGACGCGCAGCAACTCTTCGGCCTTGACCATGTCACCGTCGGCTTCAGTCAGGGCCTTCTTGCATTCCATCATGGGAGCGTCGGTTTTGCCACGCAGTTCGGCAACCATGCTTGCGGTAATTGCAGCCATTTATTATTTCTCCGTATTCAGTTCAATCGTTTCTAGATAAAAAAAGGGGGCCCATCAAGCCCCGCTTTTCTTCCGCGACGCATCGCGCGGGCCAGGGCTTTAGGCGGCGGATTCTTCCACTTCGACGAATTCGTCGGAGCCTTCAGCGGCGGCAGCCTTTACCACTTCGGTCACAGCGTTGTTGCGACCTTCGATGATGGCATCGGCCATGGCGCGCACATACAGGTCCACTGCCTTGGCCGAGTCGTCGTTGCCGGGGATGACATAGTCAATGCCTTCGGGCGAGTGGTTGGTATCGACCACACCGATCAGCGGAATGCCCAGCTTCTTGGCTTCGGCAATGGCGATCTTGTGGAAGCCCACGTCCACCACGAAAATGGCGTCGGGCAGCGCAGCCATGTCCTGGATGCCGCCGATGTCTTTTTCCAGCTTCTCGATCTCACGGGTGAACATGAGTTGCTCTTTTTTGCTGAGCGACTCCAGGCCGGCTTCCTGCTGGGCCTTCATGTCCTTGAGGCGCTTGATCGAGGTCTTCACGGTCTTGAAGTTGGTCAGCATGCC